>NZ_ABEQ01000057.3 GCF_000171335.1 Candidatus Epulonipiscium viviparus | reverse complement strand
CTTATAGTTAAGAGCACCAGAGAAAATCTATCAAGCTATGCTATAACTCCAGCAGGTGCAGAGCTCGCAAAGACCCACTTAGATAAAATTAAAAAAGATATTGTGGCAGAGATAAATCAATTTATTTCCGATAATTATATGAGCGCAAAAAATATTTTAGATGTAAGTGCAAGTTATATAAAAGAAAAAGAACATGAATATATCGTAAATTGTAAAATCGTAGAAAAAACTTCTACACTTATTGAATTAAATCTTAATGTAAGTACAAATAATATGGCTAACTCCATTTGTAATAATTTTAAGAATAACACTAATGAAATATATAGCGAGATTTTACATTTACTTATGAGAGGATGAAAAATTTATGGTACTTGCGTTAAACCATGTAAAAAAAAGTTTTGACGATGTCGATGTTCTAACTGATGTTCATTTTCACGCAGAACACATGGATAAAATTGCTGTAGTTGGCAATAATGGTGCTGGAAAAACCACACTATTTAAAATTATTATTGGTGAACTTACTCCCGACTCTGGAGAAGTTACGTATACCAAAAATTGTGTAATAGGATATCTGTCCCAACACATGCAAATCAACTCTAACAATACTGTGTTAGACGAATTGCTTAGTGTTTTTAATCATATTTTAGAAATGGAGCAAAAACTTACCCAAATGGAAGCAGAAATTTCTAAAACGCATTCTGTTGCTCTTACGCTTCAGTATGATCAGCTAAGGCAAAATTTTGAAGATCTAAAAGGTTATAAATATAAAAGTTTGGTAAAAGGTGTTCTTAAGGGATTAGGATTTGAGCAATCTGTGTATGAGCAACAAATCCACACCCTTTCTGGTGGTCAAAAAACTCGAGTTGCACTTGCTAAATTATTACTAGAAGAACCCTCTATATTATTGCTAGATGAGCCTACAAATCACCTCGATATTGCATCTATTGAATGGCTTGAAACCTTTTTGAAAAACTATAAAGGCACAGTTTTAATCATTTCACATGACAGATTCTTCTTAGACAAAGTGGCTAATAAGGTAATCCATATCGAATTTGGTAAAAGTCAGCTATATCATGGCAACTATGACAACTTTATTATCGAAAGCGCTAAGGCTCATGAAGTTTTGGTTAAAGCATATGAAAAGCAACAGCAAGCTATCAACAAGCAAAAGGCTGTTATTGCAAAACTTAAACAATTTAATAGAGAAAAGTCTATCAAGCGTGCAAGAAGTCGTGAAAAAGCTCTTGCTAAAATTGACCCTTTGGAAATGCCTATGATAGATAACAAGCCTATGAACCTTGTTTTGGCACCTAAAATAGATAGCGGCAAAGACGTTCTTGCTGTACGTGATTTGGGAGTTAGATTTGTTGGAAAAACCATTTTTACGAATATAAATTTTGATATAAAAAAAGGCGATAAAATCGCAATTGTTGGCCCCAATGGTGTTGGAAAAACCACTATGTTTAAAGTCATTTTGGAGCAGCTCAATGCATCTACAGGAATTGTTACCATCGGTACAAACGTTCATATAGGTTATTATGATCAAGAACAGCAGTCGTTGGATTTAACTAATACTATTGTAGAAGAACTACAACAAACATATCCCAATCTCAAAAATGGTGAAATTCGAAATGTATTAGCAGCCTTTTTATTTACTGGTGACGATGTGTTTAAGCAAATCAGCTCTCTAAGTGGAGGCGAAAAGGGACGCGTATCGCTTGCTAAAATTATGCTTTCATCTGCAAATTTTTTGCTATTAGATGAGCCTACAAACCACCTTGATATTATATCTAAAGAAGTATTAGAACGTGCTCTTAGTATATATCCTGGAACCATCTTATATATTTCACACGACCGATATTTTATAAATCAAACTGCTACTAAAATTTTAGAAATGGCCCCAGACTCTATGACACTATATCTTGGTGACTACGACTATTACCTCGAAAAGAAAAAAGAGCTAAGTCTAATCCGCCCACTAAATATGGTTGCAGCACAACCCGAACCTAGCAGCACTAATAAGCAAAACTGGCAAAAAAATAAGGAACTGCAAACCGAAATTCGTAAGCTAAATACCCAAATGACTAAAATAGAACTCAACATCGAACAAACCGAACAGGAAATATCCGATATAGATACAAAGCTTTGTTTGCCAGAATATTATTCTAACTTTGATAAACACGCCCCACTCTCTACTAGAAAACAAGCTCTAGAAACCCATTTAGCATTGCAGTATACAAAATTAGAAACACTAGACCAAGAGATCTCTATTCTCAAAGAAAAAACTTCTGTCTAATACAATTAGATCCTAACTCCTACTCTCCACGCAAGGGTAGGAATTTTTAAATTGCAGAAAATTATTGTATTTATTTATAAAGTAGATTATACTAATGAACATATTCCTTATTTTGGGAGGTTGTTTAATGAAATTTTTTAAGTCTCGTTTTTTCATACTTTTATGCATCTTTACCAGCTTACCTATTATTACCACTGGTGATGCCTTAGATGAATGGACCATCATTTTATCTAATTTAGAGTTACGTACTGCTCAAATTAATGCCGAACTGAGCAATATACAACATGCGATTTCAGAACTAGAARCCTCTTTTATTGGTCCTCCTCGAATTAACTACTCCGAAACACTAGCCGAATTAGAAGTCAAAGCGTATCAAAATTTACAAAAGTTAGAGGAAATCAAAAATGAATTACAAAATGTGTATCAAAATGTAAATGATCACGTTATTAATGCACAAATCGATTTGAATACTTCAACCGGTCTATCTAAAACTTATGGCGGAGACGAAATAAGTCTTACTTTACTCTCTCCTCCATACATCGTGGATGAACAAGTACTGTTTAGTATACGCGATATTGCGTATCTATTTAATATTGCAGAAGAGAATATTTCTTTTACACTAAAAGATGATATGGTTGACCAAATTACTATATTATATGATGAGATTGTATATAMGTTTAACATAGGAAATCGTGTATTTTATAAGGATGATGAAGCTCTGTCATTAAATGTTGCTCCTGTAATTACATATGGATATACTTATTTACCTATAGAAGATATTGCTATTCTTTTTGACTTTCTTATAACTGTTAATAACAATATTGTAAGCATTATTCGATAATATTAAGGTTGACAATGACCCTGCTTCTATGCTAGTATTTAGCAAGATTAAGTTAGATTGCCTTTTAGGCTTTGCAAACATTTATCAATCTTAAAGAGGCAATGAGAAAGCGACTAAACTTTTTCATTGCTTTTTTTTTTGCACAAATTTTATGAGAGGAAGTTTTTTGATGATTGACAGATTAATTACAAACATACAAGAGAAACAAAATCCCACCGTTGTAGGCCTCGACCCAACACTAGAAATGATTCCACATTTTATTAAAGAGCATTGCTTTAAGAAATGGGGTAAAACTCCCAAAGCTGTTAGCCGAATGTTTTATATGTTTAACAAAGAAATAATTGATCAAATTCATGATTTAGTTCCTGCAATCAAACCTCAAATTGCTATGTATGAAAAATATGGTCCCAATGGCATTAAAGCATATATCAAAACTATTGAATATGCCAAAAAGCATAACCTAGTTGTTATTGGAGATATAAAACGTGGTGATATCGCATCAACTGCTGCTGCATACGCTGCTCACATCGAAGGAGTAGATATAGACGGCGCATTTTTTGATATTTGGAAAGAAGATGCTGTTACGCTTAATCCCTATATGGGTTTTGATGGGATAGAACCGTTTATCAAAACTTGCGCAGACAAAGATAAAGGCCTATTTATTCTTGTTAAGACTAGTAATAAAAGCGGCGAAGAACTTCAAGATTTACAAGTAGGAGAAGAACCCGTTTATAATTTTACTGCAAACTTAGTTAAAGAATGGGGCAAAGATTTGATCGGTACGCATGGATATAGCAAAATCGGTGCGGTAGTTGGAGCAACCTACAAGGAACAAGGCGATTCATTGCGCCAGAGAATGCCTAATACGTTCTTTTTGGTACCTGGCTATGGAGCTCAAGGGGCAACCGCGGCAGACTTAAGCGGGTATTTTGATCACAACGGTATTGGTGCTATTGTAAATTCGTCTCGCGGAATTATAGCTGCATATAAATCACAAATTATTAGTGACAAACATTTTGCTCAGGCAGCAAGGTCGGCCGTTATTGCCATGCGTGATGACTTAAGAGGAGCGATAAAAATATGATGAAAGCACAGTTAATCTTAGAAAATGGGATGACTTTTGATTGCAAAGCATTTGGCTATATTAAAGAGACTATTGGAGAAGTAGTTTTTAATACCGGYATGACCGGATATCAAGAAATTTTAACAGACCCTTCATATTATGGTCAAATCGTTGTAATGACATATCCATTAATTGGAAATTACGGCATCAATCTTGATGATATGGAGTCTAAAAAAGCTATGGTTCGTGGATTTGTGGTTCGTGAAAAAAGTGACTATCCCAATAACTTTAGATGCGAACTCACTTTGGATGGTTATCTCAAGGAGCAAAAAGTTATCGGAATAGAAGGTCTCGATACCAGAGCACTGACAAAAATTTTGCGTGATTTCGGAACTATGAAAGGCATTATTTCTGTTAGAGAACTTACTCCTAGTCAAATCAAATTAAAAATGAATAGCTTTTCAAATTCTCATGCAGTCTCATCGGTTACCACTAATGATAAATACGAAATATCTGGTAATGGTCCACATATTGCAGTTATCGATTGCGGCACCAAACTTAATATCTTACGTGAATTTACCAAACGCGGATGCAAAATGACCGTCTTTCCTGCATTTGTATCAGCATCAGATATTTTAGCAGCTCATCCAGATGGAATCTTTATTTCAAACGGTCCTGCTGATCCTAAAGATATCCCTCAAGTTATTGCAACCATCAAAGAATTAATTGGAAAAAAACCCATCACTGGCATATGCTTAGGGCATCAACTTCTTGCATTAGCACTTGACGGAGATACAAATAAACTCAAGTTTGGACACCATGGTTGCAATCATCCTGTTCGAGATTTTATCTCAAACCGCGTATATATAACCTCTCAAAATCACAATTATCATATAGCCACACTTCCAACTGGCGCTGTCATTACCCACACAAATCTCAATGACCAAACTGTTGAAGGAATGTATTGCAAAGAGTTGGATATATATAGCGTCCAATTTCACCCAGAAGCTGCACCTGGACCCACTGATACAGAACACATTTTCGATGAATTTATAGACATTATTAAAGGAGGAAAGCTACAGTGCCAAGAGATTTAAGCATAAAAAAAGTACTTGTAATAGGATCTGGACCCATTGTAATAGGGCAAGCTGCAGAGTTTGACTATTCGGGGACTCAGGCATGTCAAGCAATTCGCGAAGAGGGAATCGAAGTAATTTTGGTAAATAGTAATCCTGCAACAATAATGACAGACAAAGAAGTTGCTGATAAAATATATATCGAACCTCTCAATGCGGCATTTATAGAAAAAGTTATTGCAAAAGAGAGACCCGACAGCCTTCTTGCAGGTGTTGGAGGGCAAACTGGACTAAATTTAGCAGTAGAGCTAAAYGACCTCGGAATATTGGAAAAATATAATGTTCGAGTAATTGGCACCCAGATCAGCGCAATAAAAGAAGGCGAGGACCGCGAAAGCTTTCGAAAATTGATGAATCGCATTAATCAGCCTGTTATTGAATCCAAAACTGTAGAAACTGTTGCCGACGCAATTACTTTTGCTCGAGAAATTGGCTATCCTGTCGTCGTTCGCCCAGCTTATACATTAGGAGGAACCGGCGGTGGCATTGCAGAAACTGAAGAAGAGCTTAGCGAAATTGCTAGCAGTGGCATTCACTTATCTCGAGTTAATCAAGTCCTAATCGAAAAGTGCATCAAAGGCTGGAAGGAAATTGAGTATGAGGTGATGCGCGACAACTATGGAACTGTAATTACAGTGTGTAACATGGAAAACATTGACCCTGTTGGCATCCACACTGGCGATAGCATCGTTGTTGCTCCGTCTCAAACTTTATCAGATAAAGAATACCAAATGTTGCGTCGAGCATCTCTTGATATTATTTCTGAGTGCGATATCCGAGGAGGGTGTAACGTACAAATAGCGCTTCATCCAGATAGCTTTGAATATGCCATCATCGAAATCAACCCTCGTGTTAGCCGCTCATCTGCACTAGCCTCAAAAGCAACCGGATACCCCATCGCCCGAGTTTCTGCCAAGATTGCCTTAGGCTACGGATTAGACGAAATTGAAAATGCGGTTACAGGCAAAACCTATGCATGCTTTGAGCCCACTCTAGATTATGTTGTGGTAAAAATTCCCAAATGGCCATTTGATAAATTCTACACTGCCACAAGAACTCTCGGTACAAAGATGATGGCAACAGGCGAAATTATGGCCATCGGAAATAACTTTGAAAGTGCTTTCTTAAAGGGGCTTCGTTCATTGGAAATAGGCCAGTTTAGCTTTTCTCATTCTAAGCTTAGTAAATGCTCACTCAATGAGCTTAAGCAAAAAGTTGTAATTGCAGATGACGAGAGAATCTTTGCATTGGCAGAAATGCTTCGACGCCATTATAGAAAAGAACAAGTCTGCAAAATTACTGGAATGGATATTTTCTTTGTAGAAAAATTTAGATGGATCGTCTTTCAAGAAGAAGCCTTAAAAACTATGGAATTTGAGGATCTAACACCAAATTATTTACGCAAACTTAAAAAACGTGGATTTGCCGACAAAGCCATCGCAGAATTTATTCAATATACCGAAGAATCGGTTGTAACAGAAGCTGACATTCGCGACCTCAGATTTAAGTGGGGCATAGTTCCAACCTATAAGATGGTTGATACTTGTGGTGCCGAGTTTGAAGCACAAACACCTTATTACTATTCGACCTACGATACCAACGATGAAGTTACTGTTAGCGACCGCGAAAAAGTAATGGTGCTAGGATCTGGACCTATTCGCATCGGGCAGGGCATTGAATTTGACTACTGCAGCGTCCATGCCATTATGGCCCTCAAGAAATGTGGCTACGAAACCATCATCATAAATAATAACCCAGAGACAGTGAGTACCGACTTTAATACGTCTGATAAATTATATTTTGAGCCTCTCACAGATGAGGATGTGTATCATATATTCTTAAAAGAAAAACCAAAGGGAGTTATCCTACAATTTGGTGGGCAGACTGCAATCAAACTTGCTAACTTTTGTGAAAAGATGAATATTCCGGTACTTGGAACACAGCCTCGCCAAGTGGATGAAGCAGAAGACCGTGAAAAATTCGATGAAGTCCTAGAAAAGCTTCATATAAAACGTCCTAAAGGAAAAGCGATTTGGAATGTTGCAGAAGGATTGGCTGTTGCATCAGAGCTTGATTATCCTGTACTAGTACGCCCTTCGTATGTGCTTGGGGGGCAAGGAATGGAAATAACCTTTGAGGAAACAGAGTTGCAGCGATATCTAGAAAATGCCTTCGATCGCGACAAAGAAAACCCAGTTTTAATCGACAGATATTTGATGGGACGCGAAATAGAAGTAGATGCGATTTGCGATGGAGAGGATATCCTAATACCCGGAATCATGGAGCATCTAGAGCGTGCAGGAATCCACTCTGGAGACAGCACCACCATGTACCCTAGCGTAAATATTTCTGCTGCAATCAAAGAAAAAATTATTAGCTGCACCAAACTTTTGGCAACAGAACTCAAAGTTTTAGGAATGATAAATATCCAATATATCGATTACAAAGACGATCTATATATTATAGAAGTAAACCCTCGCTCAAGCCGTACTGTTCCTTATATCTCAAAGGTTACAGAAGTGCCTATAATAGAACTTGCCACCAAAACAATCTTAGGACAAAAATTACGAGATTTAGGCTATGGCATCGATTTATATCCTGAGCCAAAAGATTTTTATGCAGTAAAAGTTCCCGTATTCTCTACTGAAAAATTACCTCAAGTTGAAGTCAGTCTTGGCCCAGAAATGAAATCCACTGGCGAGGTATTAGGCGTTGGCAAAACTCTAGAAGAAGCATTGTATAAGGGCTTTATAGCAGCCGGAAAAAAATTGCCTAACCGATGCGGAACTATCGTCGCTGCCATTCAACTGCATGATCAAGATGAATTCGTTGCAATAGCAAAAAGATTTGCTGATATCGGCTACACATTCATTGCCACCGAAGGAACTGCCCATAAATTAAAACTTGCAGGAATCGCAGTTCAAATTATTGATAATTGGTCTCCAGAAAATGTAGAGTTGTTAAATTTAATTAGAAGTGGTACAATAGACTTGCTTGTTAACACTCCAACAAAAGGCAATGACAAAGAACGTGACGGCTTTAAAATTCGAAGACTCGCAATCGAATCTTCAGTTCAAATTGTAACTTCTTTGGACACATTAGCTGCAATGGCCGACATAGCAGTTAAAGATGTTGATATAGATAAGGTGGAGATTTATAACTTAGGATTTTAATTTGTAGCGAAAGGAATGATCATTTTTATGAAAACATTAGTAGTTTACTATTCACGAAAAGGCAATACCAAACGCGTTGCCGAAGCTATAGCAAATGAATTAAGTGCAGAGTTATTTGAAATTAAACCTCTGAAAAAATATGGTTTTTTTAGCGCACTTTTTGCTAGTAAATCTCAAATTAAAAAGGGTGTCGCACCTCCTCTAGAAGATTCAAACGTTGAAATGAACAAATATAATGACGTTATAGTTGGCACTCCTGTTTGGTGGGGGTCTTTTGCACCTCCTGTTAGATCCTTCTTACGAAAACAAGATCTATCTCGCAAACCCGTTAGAATTTTTTGCACCTGTGGCGGCAAGCCCGGCAATGCCATCGAAGATTTAAAAAATTTTATTGGTGATCGCAATGTTAAAACTACTATGGAATTTAAGATGGGTAATAGAAAATTRAACCAAGAAAAATGGACTGCTATAGAAACCGCCGCTCGTGAATGGGCTAAAAAAAGATAGTAACAAAAAAAGCAGATTAACTTTGTGTTTTTGCACTTTGTTCATCTGCTATATTTTTGACTTATTTTCCATTAATTTTATCGATTTCTGCTTGCCAAATAGGCCACTGAGATTCTATAGATTCCATAACAGTTTTATTTCCCCACCTTCACATTGCTAGAAATAAACGTGGAGTAATCTGGAATTGCAACTGCTCGCGAGTCTCTATATAGCGGATAGTATGCTGCAAACCAATCATCTTCATATCCAGGCGCYGGATCTCTAATAAATGGCGAYGGCATCCAATGCTTTTTGAAATGTACTATTTTGTATAGTTCCATATTTTATCTAAACATATTTTGGCAATCGGTATATTTGGGCATCTATTACTTGACAATAACATATCTTGCTGCTACTATTATATATAATTTGTTCACAATATTCATATTAATTATACATACATTATTTATTTTTTTACTTGCTTCTGCAATATGAATATTTTTTTGAAAGGAGATATATATAATGGAATTAGCAAAAAGTATTCGATCCAAGAAAACCAAGCTCACTCCAGAACAAAAATTAAGACAAAAAGCAAAAACCAAGCTACTTGTGAAGAAAAATAAAATGCTATATTTATTTTTATTACCGGTTATAATCTATATTATTATCTTTAATTACTTGCCTCTATACGGTATACAAATAGCGTTCAAAAATTTTAATTCAGGTCTTGGCATTTGGGATAGTCCTTGGGTTGGTATGCAATGGTTTGAAATGTTTTTTAATTCACCTAGGGCTTGGACACTCATCAAAAATACTTTATCACTTAGCTTTTTCTCTATTGTAATCGGATTTCCCATTCCAATTATATTAGCGCTTATGCTTAATAGTTTAAAAAATGAACGATTTAAAAAATTTACTCAGACAGTAACGTATATGCCTCACTTTATTTCGGTCGTAGTATTGGTGGGCATGATTACTGCATTCTTATCCCCGCGCTCTGGTTTTATTGTAACGTTACTAGAGCCATTTCTCGGAGAAAGAATTTATTTTATGGGTGACGCACAATATTTTGATGCCATCTACGTCCTCTCCGGTGTTTGGCAAAGTGCAGGCTGGGGGTCCATTATATATATTGCAGCACTTTCTGGAGTAAGCCCCGAATTACATGAGGCAGCCATAATGGATGGTGCTACTCGATTTAAGCGTATTTTTTATATCGACTTGCCTTCTATTGTACCTACTATTATCATTTTATTAGTATTACGATGCGGATCATTGATGACAGTTGGCTTTGAAAAAGTTTTACTCCTTCAAAATAATCTCAACTTGTCACAATCGGAAGTTATTTCAACCTATACGTACAAGCTAGGTTTATTGCAAAGCCAATATAGCTATTCAACAGCAATTGGATTGTTTAATAATGTAATCAACTTCATTATCTTAATATTAGTGAACAGGTTTGCCAAAAAATTATCTGGCAGTAGCTTGTGGTAGAAGGTGAGTGATAACAATGGCACAAAATAATAATAAAATTAAAGACTCAACAGCAGATAAAATTTTTTATGCAATAGTTTATGTCATATTAGCAATTGTACTTGTGATTGTAATATATCCATTATATTTCGTGGTTGTTGCTTCGTTTTCTGATCCTGTATATGTTAATAGCGGTGAAATTTTACTCTATCCAAAAGGAATTACTTTTGTTGGCTATCAAAAAATATTAGAAGATACCAGAATTTGGCAAGGTTATCTTAATACAATTATATATACTATTGGCGGTACCATTTTTGGGCTATTAGTATGTATTCCGGCTGGATATTCTTTATCTAGAAAAGATTTGCCTTATAGAGGCGTTATTATGGCATTACTTGTGTTTACAATGTATTTTAGCGGAGGCCTAATCCCTACATATTTAGTAGTACACAATATAGGTCTTATGGGAACTCGTTTATTAATGATTATTATGGGTACAATTAGTGTCTACAATATAATTTTGATTAGATCCTTCTTTGGCAATTCTATTCCATTAGAGCTACAAGAATCTGCAGAAATTGATGGCTGCTCCAACGAAAAATTTTTTACCAGTATAGCGTTACCACTTGCTAAGCCCATCATTGCAGTTATTGCTTTGTATATTGCAGTTGCTCAATGGAATGCTTACTTTGCGCCTATGATTTATCTATCAGATTCCTCTAAGTATCCTCTTCAACTTGTACTAAGAGAAATTCTTGCCCAAACTAATACCGGAACTGAAATTACCGATCCAGAAGCACTGGAGCAATTAAATACTATGGCAGAAGTTATTAAATATGGTGTTATCATAGTTTCATCACTACCTGTAATATGTATTTATCCTCTAATTCAAAAATACTTTGTTAAAGGTGTAATGGTTGGCGCATTAAAAGGTTAAAAAATAATTGAAGTGTCGGCACCCAAATCGCTGACACTTTTTTATATTAAAAAGCCCCCCGTTGGTATCGAGGGAGCATAAAACTTAAATACCTGCTAGCGCATCATTAATTTGTGTTTCAAGTTCATCAGCATTAAGTCCATGATGCATACACGCTTCTTCTAAAGTTTCGCCTTGAGCTGAAGGACAGCCTAAGCAATGCATTCCAGAATTCATAAGAACCGGGATTACAACTTTGTCCACACTAAGAATTTCACTTATTGTCATAGTTTTAGATATCTGAGCCATTTTTTCATTCCTTTCTATATTCCATAATCGCTGTATATTATAAACTGTTTACTCAATTTTGACAAGGGGTAATTATAATTCATCATTCCAATCCATTCTATCTTGTAGCGGCTTTATAAATATTTTTAATATAAGCATTGTGAACATACACATCCATAAAATCATCAACAATGGTCGGAGAGCTTTTGAAGTTTTCGGAAAAACTGTTCCAATAATAATTCCAGTTATCACACAACAAGCCTTCAAAAAACTCACATCCATCAAGTCTAACTCAATTTCCATATCTTCCATTATTTTTAAATATTTATTCATACGATTCCTCCTTTTTATCATATTATTACTCAAAACTTCTTATATAATACATCTATAATATATCGTCGCATAACGACCACATTAAGGTATAAATATTTTGGATAAAAAATTTTATAATTGCAAATAATAGAAATAGTATGTATAATGGATCCTATAGCAACTACATCTAATTTCCTTTTTATCAAATTGAAGGAGGCATTAATATGTTAAACAAAGCAATGTGGATCATAGAAGGTAAAATTAAGCCAGGCAAAATTCAAGCTTATCTGGATATTATGAAAGAACGCATTGATATCGTGCAAAAAGAAGACGGTATTATTAATTATGAATGGGCTTTAGGAGAAGACGAAGAAAGCATTACTATTCGAGTAGAATATTCAGATTCTGCAACAGCACGTATGCACCTTATTAAACTAGCAAACTTTGCTGATCATTATTTAAAATTAATTGACTTAGAAAAAATTCTCGTATATAGTGACCTATCTCCAGACTTGAGGGATGCAATATCAAGCTTAAATCCTATATATATGAACTATATAGGAGGGTTTAGTAAATCTGAAGACGGTGTAGCCCAAGAAATAACATCTGAAATCACTAAAAACTAATACCCAAGTTTCAAAAAATTATTCACATACTACAAATACTTGATTACTATTACAACAAATTTTAATTTACGAAAGGAAATAACAATGTTAGATCATATCAATTTGACAGTACCAAATATTAATGAGACCGCAAAATTTTATACTGATGTACTAGGCTTTACAGTTACCGGAGATTTTAATACTCCAAGTGGCAGATTTTTATTTGTTTCCAAAGACGGAGTAACTTATGAAATTCTAGAAAATGCCACTTTAACAGCAGCAACAGTGGGTCATATAGCGCTTAAAAGCACCGATATCGAGGCAGATTATCAAGCATTAAAAGCTCAAAATGCTAAGCTTTTAGGACCTGTAAAACAAATAGATTTTATCTTTAATGGAGCTAAATTCTTTTTTGTAGAATCTCCATCAGGTGAACAAGTAGAGTATATTCAATTATTATAAATATTTGGAGGATGTTATGAACACTATTTTTACCCGACGAAGCGTACGTCAATTTAAAGATACAATCGTAGAAACAGAAAAGGTAACCCAAATTTTGAAAGCTGCAATGCAAGCACCATCTGCTATGAATCAACAGCCTTGGGAATTTATCGTTGTTACTGGACGCAAAAATCTCGATGCATTACAACCATTTGGACAATATACTACGCCCCTTTCCACTGCAACAGTCGCGATAGTGATAGTTTGCCCTAAAGATAAGTTGAAAGTTCCTGGTAAATGGGAACAAGATTTAGGAGCGGCAACACAAAACTTGATGCTAGAAGCCTGTGACTTAGGTTTAGGTAGCGTGTGGTTGGGTGTTACACCAGATGAGCCAAAAGTAGACTTTATACAAAAATTATATAATTTACCGTCTGAAAAAGTACCTTATTCTGTGGTCGCTCTTGGATATCCAGCTAAAGAAAATGCGAATGTATTTGTCGATAGATTCGATGAAAATAAAATAACTTATGTTAAATAAACTCTAGAGGAGACTTTCTCCTCTTTTTTGTGCATAAAATTATGTATAATTTCTTTCATATATGTCAACGCTAAATAATAAATATGTAAAGAACAGAAAGGATTTTTAATGAAAATTTTTCATACAAGTGATTGGCATATTGGCAAAGTAATTGGCAATATTTCTATGATAGAAGACCAAAGACATATACTTATGCAATTTATCGAATTAAGTAAACAAGAAAAACCAGATGTAATAATTATCTCTGGAGATATATATGATAGCCCTACACCATCAATTTCCGCTATAACTCTTTTAAATGAAATACTTACAGTTTTAGTAATGCAAATGAAAATATTTATATTTATTGTTCCTGGAGATCACGATAATACAATTCAACTTAAACTTGAATTACTAAAACAATCCAATTTATATCTAGCAACAAACAAATTATTTGAAAGAATACTATTTATCAAAGGCACAGAATTGTATCATTTTTATTTGGTACCGTTTATAGATCCGTTACTTATTCAGCATACAAACACTCACTCTAAAATATCTACTCCTGAGCAAGCTATGCAGTATATAATCTCAGAAATAAAAAAAACAATTGATTCTACTTCCAACAACATTTTAATTACTCATAATTTTGTTATAAATTATTCAAAAGCTAAACAATTCGCAGCAATGCCAAATATTGATGCAATAAATTATGAACTGTTTGCAGATTTTGACTATGTAGCACTGGGACATTTGCATAAACGAGCTTTTGTTGGTAGAAAAGAGGTGTGCTATTCGGGATCTATAGCAAAATATTCTTTTGCAGAAGAAAATCAAATAAAAGGGATAAACAAAATTACCATAAGTAATAAATATGTTCGTAATGAATATTTACCTTTACTAGCGCCAAAAGATTTTCAAACTTTTACAGATACATTAGATAATATATTACAAATAGGACAGGATTTTTATTTAAAACATGGTCATTATATCCAAAATTATATTCATGCTACATTAATAGATGAAGAGGAGCTATTACATCCTCTTGATCAACTTCGAACTGTGTTTCCGAATATTATATCTATAGATAAACCATTACTAAAACCAGCAAAAACAGAACCTTTGACCAACAACCTTGAAATTCAAACACCATCAGATTTATTTTTAGCATTTTATATACAATGCAGTAAAACTGAACTTACTGAAGAAAAACAAATTTGTATAAAAGATATTATAAATAACGTAATACAAGGAGGTGTTATTTATGAGACCAATTAAATTGGTAATGTCTGCTTTTGGTCCATTTAGAGAACAGGTAGAAATTGACTTTAATGGGCTAAAAAACAAAAATATATTTATGATTTCAGGACCTACAGGAGCAGGCAAAACTGTTATATTTGATGCTATTTCTTTTGCCTTATATGGAGAGGGTAGTGGTAACAACCGTAAAAATGAAGAACTTTTAATCAGCGATTATACAACAAATGGAATTTTAACTTTTGTTAATTTTGAATTCGAAATCAATAAAACAAATTATAAACTGATTAGATATCCTGAACAAAAAAATACGGAAAAAAAATGTGTATTATATATAGAAAACGAACAACCTATTACTGATATTTTAACAGTTACAGAAAAAATCGAAGAAATTTTAGGACTTTCTAAAGATCAATTTAAACAAATTGTTATGTTACCCCAAGGAGAATTTAACAAATTCTTGACAACTAATACTAAAGAAAAAATTGAAATTTTTAGAAAAATATTTGGAACGCAATTACATCATGCTATTCAAGAAGATTTTAAGAACAGAGCTTCACAATTAGAGCAAGAATATAAATTTTTAAACACTAGAATTACAGAATTAATTACAACTTTAGCATTTCCAGATTATATTACTGATACAGCAATAGCCATAGAATACGCACATGAATATCTACAAACTATTGCAAATGAAACAATACAACGTCAAGCTTGTAAAGAACAAGCCGAGGATCAATTACAAACATTATACGCAGAACAATCGTTAATACAAAATAATAATCAACTTCTTCTAAAACTTTCACAAGTCAACCAAGAACTAATTAAATTGCAGAATAAAAAAGTTGAAATGGAACAATTAGAGCTAAAGATTAATGCATTAGACACTATTAAAGAATTTTCAAATGATTATATATATATACAAAAAAGTACTGATGAATATAATCGTATGCTCTATGATTTATCAGAATATGAACAATTAAAATTAGAGTTAACCATAGAACTTAAAAATACTCAAATATTATTTGATGATTATGAACTAAAAGTTAGCAAACATGATGAATTAAAAATAAAAAGGAGAGAACTCGAAAAATTAATTCCAAAAATTACACATTCCGAAAATTTAAAAGAAAAACTAAACAAACTTACCACATTGATCAACGAAAAAGAACAACAAAAAACTACAATAACTACAAAATTTGAAGAAAATAAGAACCAAATAACTCAAATTAATGAAACGCTTAAAAGTTTCAGTTATATTGAACTAGACAAAGTAAAAGCAGAAGCATTAAAAATACAAACACTTTCAAAGTATAATAGTCTTAAAACTTTATATACAGACTGTAAGTCATATGAAGCTGCAATAGTTGAACATAAAAATATGACTACTRATTATATATCAAAAAACAAAAATTTTGAAAAATTAAAAACGGATTATGAAATTTCAGAAAAAATCTATTATAATGAGCAAGCTGGAATTTTGGCTATGAGCTTACAAAATGGCATCTCCTGCCCAGTCTGCGGTTCTACTGCTCATCCAAGTCCAGCAACAGTTAAAACTGCTATTACAATCCCCACCAAAATACAAATAGATGCGATGAAAAAAACACTTGAAACAGCACGAATAGAAAACAATGAATTAAGAGACCAATTAATAGAATTAAATACTAATCTACAAGTTATGCTATCAAATATAGAGTTACAGTTATTTTTATTAAAAGAACCTAAATATAGCAATCAAACACTAAATACAATATATGATTTAGTCCATTCAACACACAATGAGTGCCTAGAAATTGATAAAACCTTAGACTTATTAAATACTCAAATGATAGAAGTAAAAAACAAAACATTACAACTACAAACTTTAACTACTCACTTTACACAATATGATAAAGAATTAATAACCATAAATCAAACATTGCAACAAATGGCAATTAAAAAAACAAAAATTCAAACAGAATTAAACCTTTTACTAAATAGTGATGTCCCCATTTTCTTAGAAGAACTGCAAACTAAACTTGATTCTATAAATATATTATTAACTACAGAACAACAACTTTATGAAGAATACAAGGAAAACTTCACCAACATTACAAAACAAATTTTAACTCTTGATACTCAGATACAAAGTCAAAATGACTATCTTACAACATTAAAATCCAAAATAGATTCTCAACATGAGCATCTTTCAAAAAATTTAGCTGAGCATCATATATCTGAAGATATTTTTGAAACATTATTACCAGAATTATCTTTTAAAGACATGTGGGTTACTCGTCTTAATCAATATACTTCTCAGTATACTGAATTATCAGCGACAGCACAAGAACTTACAAAGCAGCTTGAAAATATAACTTATATGGACTTAAAGGTGCTTGTTAAAAAAATTCATAAAGGTGAATATCTTAAAAAATATTTAGATCAACAAATAACTGATTTAATTAAAGATGAGACTTCAAAAAAATTACTTTTATCAGAACTTGAAAGTTTACATGATAAATTTAAACAATTAGAAAAAAAATACAAATTAATAAGCGAAATTGGAGACATCGCAAATGGCAAAAACAGTTTTTATATTTCTTATGAAACTTTCGTTATTGGAACATACTTTGAAGAAATAATTGATGCTGCAAATATCAGATTAAAGCAATTGACAGCAAACAGATTTACTTTAAATAGACAAAAAGAAATCGTTAAAGGCAGAAACAACCAGGGCCTTGAGCTAACTGTATTTGATAAATACACTCACTCCACGAGAGATGCCACAACTCTTTCCGGAGGAGAAAGCTTTCAAGCATCCTTGTCTCTTGCATTAGGATTATCAGATGTAATTCAGACAAAATCTAAAGGTATTAAACTAGATATGATGTTTATAGATGAAGGTTTTGGAACATTGGATTCTGAGACACTTGGAGTAGCTGTTGATACACTTATGGAACTTAAGCAAGATGAACGACTAATTGGTATCATATCACATGTTGAAGAACTTAAAAATAAAATTTCTACCCAACTCGAGGTGATTCCTACAAATAACGGAAGTAGTGTTAAATGGTTAAATATATAGTCACTTTATTATGCGTACTGAAAAGTTACGCATTTTTTATACAAAAATTTAGAAATTTAGCAATTAAAAAATTTTAAAAATTTAGCAATTAAATTTATAGACTGGGCAATACTAACATGAAAGGAGAAAACTAATGTCTACATTTTTTTTAATACTTAATATAAGCTTATTTAGTTGTTATTTATTATTTATTATAATGCAGCTTTCATATTTTAGAAGACTGAATTATAGCGTATTGATTTATACAAATACTAAAATATATAAAACAGAAACTCAAACTAAATTTATAAGACAATTAATAGAAGATTATAGTAATATAACAAGTCAAAATGCTGGCGAGATTGATATATATATTAGACAACGAATTCAAAGAGATTATATTGGAAAATTTAGATTTAGTATCGTCGAAAATGGCATTACTAAGCTTAGAAGATTGAGTTATTTAGTTGTTGCTCTAAATGTAGTTTGGTATGTATATTCAAATAAAGATTCTTTATTTCTTATACTAAATTTGATAATTTTTTTTATTGTAATTATTATTGGCATCCTAACTAGCTTAAAAAAACGCAAAAATGATATTATACTAATATTAAAAGATTATATTTTAAACCAATATCCTCTGGAAACTTTGCAAAATTCTCAAACAGAACTTAATAAACAACTGGAATTAGAAAATGCACGGCTCAAAGAGTCTTTGGAAATAAAAATCTTAACTATTGCACAACAAAATAAGAAAATTGCTCAACTAGAAGATAGGATTAGTCTAGATGAAGAATATTTTCAAGCAAGCCATAATTTTGAAGAAGAAAAAAGTCAAAATATTATCCCAGATTTAAATGATGAAGATATCACAAAATTTTTAGAAGAATTTGGTATTTAAAATCAAAAATTGTGCATACTAATTATTGATTCATCAATTTATAATTTTTTAGGAGGCAACAATGATTTCATTAGATATAAAAAAAACAGGCATCACCGTAGAAGAATTTTCAAATATTAAACCTCAAATCAATCTCGCTCACGAGATTTTACACGAAGGAACTGGCTCAGGATCTGATTTTTTAGGCTGGATTAACCTTCCTGTCGATTATGACAAATCGGAATTTGAGAGAATAAAAAATGCTTCTGCCAAAATTCGTGATAACAGCGATGTATTGATCGTAATCGGTATAGGTGGATCATACCTTGGAGCACGCGCTTGTATCGAAGCATTAACTCACCAATTTTATAATTCATTAACTAAGGACCAACGCAAAGGGCCAGAAATTTATTTTGTTGGAAACAATATTTCAGGAACATATTTAACACAACTTTTAGATRTRTGCAAAGACAAAGATGTAAGTGTTAATGTAATCTCTAAGTCTGGAACTACAACTGAACCTGCTATAGCATTTAGAGTATTTAAGAAGTTTTTAGAGGAAAAATATGGCAAATCAGGTGCTAAAGAAAGAATTTTTGCAACAACGGACAAAGCAAGAGGAGCATTATTAACTTTATCCAAAGAAGAAGGCTATGAAACTTTTGTGATCCCAGATGATGTTGGTGGACGCTTTAGCGTATTAACAGCCGTCGGACTATTACCTATCGCAACAAGCGGAGTCGATATCGATGCACTTATGAACGGTGCCGCAGCTGGACGCGAAGAATACAGCAATCCAGATTTATTCAACAACGAAGCCTACAAATACGCTGCCGCAAGAAATATATTGCTAAAAAAAGGTAAAAATGTTGAGCTAATAGTAAATTATGAGCCAGCTCTTCTATACTTTGGAGAATGGTGGAAACAACTATATGGCGAAAGCGAAGGTAAAGATCTAAAAGGAATTTATCCTTCTTCTGCAAACTTTTCAACAGACCTTCATTCAATAGGGCAATATATCCAAGATGGTGGACGCTTTTTATTTGAAACTGTAATCAACGTTGGAACTCCACGTGAAGATATCACTTTAGAAGCAGCTGAAAATGACTTAGATGGACTTAATTATCTTGCTGGCAAAACTATGGACTTTGTAAACAAAAAAGCATTTGAAGGTACCTTACTGGCGCATGTAGATGGCGGAGTTCCAAATATGATACTAAATATTGAAAAATTAGATGCCTTTGGATTGGGCAAAATGATTTATTTCTTTGAGAAAGCATGTGGAATTAGTGGATACCTACTAGGTGTAAATCCATTTGATCAACCTGGRGTRGAAGAGTATAAACGCAATATGTTTGCATTACTTGGAAAAGTAGGATACGAAGATCTACAAGCAACATTAAAAGCAAGAATAGCAGAATAAACAAATAAAGGACTTGTTCATAGCAAGTCCTTTTCTATAATATYCAATACATATCCCCAGTAGATTACCTTAATTCRTCAAAATYATTTTACAAAAAATGGATAATGGTGTATAATTAATTTGTATTAAGACGAAAGGAGTATGTATTATGCTAAGAGGATTTTTATATTTATTAGTTGGATTATGTTCAACTACAATAGGAGCAATTTCAGGTTTAGGAGGAGGCGTCATCATAAAACCCGTGTTAGATGCATTAGGGCAATATGATATGGCGACTATTGGAATTTTATCTGGATGCACATTGATCGCTATGTCGATAGTATCTCTTACAAAAAAATTTATATCGGGTGTAAAATTTGAGTACATAAAGTTGATATCACTTTCTGTTGGAGCCATTTTAGGAGGATTTGTCGGTAAAGCCGCATTTCAAAACTTCGAAAAAATAATTCCAGTAGATACAGCAAAAATCATTCAATCTATATGTTTAGCATTACTTATGATTGTAATTTTGCTATTTAGCATCTATAAATCCAAAATCAAAACTTTTAATGTTACAAATCCTATTATATGTTTAATAGCAGGATTAATTTTGGGAAGTGTTGCAGTATTTTTGGGCATTGGTGGGGGTCCTATCAATGTAGCAGTAATAATCATTCTCTTTTCTTGTGACGCAAAAGATGCGGCTATCTATTCTATTTTTACGATCTTCTTCTCTCAAACTACAACCATTTTAACTACACTATTCACCACAGGCTTTGAACCATATAACTTAGAAGTTTTAGGTTTTATGATTGTTGGAGGAGTATTAGGAGGATTTTTAGGTGATAAAATTAGTACAAAACTATCTAATAGACAAGTGGAAAAACTATTTAATATTACCATGGCAGCAATAATTGCTATTAATATATTTAATGTTTTCAAAGTTGCATTATTTTAAAATATATAAAAAAAAGACCATGACAAAACTTCATGGTCTTTTCTTATATCACAGTATTAAGCCTTTTTAGCTTGAGCTACAACAGTTTTAAGCGCATCTAACGCTTCTGCTGGAAGTTTATCAAAGCCACCTTTTTCAGTATCGCGAGACTCGATATATTTCATTCTATCTTCCATTCTAGCTTGCAATTGCTCTAAATAAGCTTTATCTTTAAGGTCTGGAACATATCCATCTACTTCATAAATTTCGATGTCAGAGAAAGGTCCCCAAGGTTTGAACTTCGCAGTACCTTCTAC
>NZ_ABEQ01000058.3 GCF_000171335.1 Candidatus Epulonipiscium viviparus | reverse complement strand
AAAGTTTGAAGATTTTATAGATAATTCTTATCAACTTGAATCTGACATTAAAAATCATGCTACTGATATACTAGCTATTGCAAAAGATATCAGAGATTTACAAATTAATCCAGAAAATGCAGTTAGTAAAATTGCTCAACTTAATCGAGAGATTTCAGATTTTTCAAAAGAGGTTACAGAATTAGAACAAAAGTTATACTCATACAATATTAATGCGACAGAGTATGAAAATGAAATTGCCCATTGGCTTACAATCGGAGGTGAAATTTTAAATTTAATATCTTCTAATAAGTTTGAAGAATCTGAATATATGATCATCAATGAATGCACTCCCGCAGTGGCAGCAGTTATTGAACTTTCAGAAGAACTTACATATACACTTAGTTCAACATCAAAAAAAGATATTGATGAAACCATTAATTTAACTAATAACATCAGAATTACTGCCATAGTTTTAGCTGTTATATCAACGCTTTTAATCATTGTCATTTCACGTTTTCTTGGCAATACTATTGTTTTGCCTCTTAAACAAATTCAAAATACAATTACTGACCTTGCAAAAAGCAATTACAATGTTTGGGTAGAATACACATCTCAAGATGAATTAGGCGCAGTTGCAAACAACTTACGAAATATGATTCAAAACACTAGTGCTTTGCTAACAGATGTATCTGAAAACCTCGAATCTATTTCTGAAGGTGATTTAACGAATAAACCTAAAATTCATTATCAAGGTGCCTTTAAAGTTATGGAAACATCTATCAACAAGATTAATCTCCAAATTGGTGATGTAATTCATAAAATTCAAAGTAGTACAAAAGAACTTACCATCAATGCTGATCAAATTTCGAATGATTCTGAATTGATTGCTCAAAAAGTTGAAGAACAAGAAAATATTATTTCAGAATTCATCTCTTCAACCAATAAAATTACGGATAATACCAATAATAATATTCAACATGTTGAAAAAACAGCTAAAGCATTACAAGATACAAAAACCAAAGTTGAATACAGCTCCAAAATGATGGAAGGAATGCTACTATCTATGCAAGATATTAGTGAATCAAGTAACAACGTTTCTCATATCACAAAAATCATACAAGATATTGCCTCTCAAACCAATCTACTTGCGTTGAATGCTGCTATTGAAGCGGCTAGAGCTGGTGAGTCTGGCAAAGGCTTTGCAGTTGTTGCTAATGAAATTAGAGATTTAGCTACTAAGAGTTCAGAAACTGTTAGCCAAATAGATGAAGTTATTAAACACAGTTTAGAAAGTGTTAAAAAAGGAGAAAACACTGCTCACGAAACCGCCAAAGTCTTGGAGGAAATCACCGTTAGCATGGACGAAAATACTAAGCTTACAATCGAACAACAAGAAAATACCAAGTTTCAACAAGGTCTTATTAACGCTCTTATCAAACAAACGGACTCTCTCCGCACGGCCATTAATGATAATTCACGAATATTTAAGAATACAGCCGAAGTCGGAAAGGGTCTTGCCACTCAGGCAGATAGTTTAAATCAACAAGTAGAAAAATTTAAAATTTAGTTTTGTACTATTAGAACCATTAATTCAATATGTGGTTCTATTTTTTTGCCTAAAAATTACTGATTTATAGAATATTTCAGATGACAAATCAGGCAAAAACATGTATAATAAAAATAAATTTTTAAAAAGGAGGATTATATGAAACAAAAATGGCATTTAACTATCTTCGTTTATTTTTTAATCGTACTAGCAGTTCCTTTTTGTTCTATTATTATTTTAACACTACAAGGCGCCAATTTAGTCAAAAAAGAAGCGATTAAGTCTAATCAGATTATTATAGAACACATTGCGCTACAATTAGATCAACAATTTCAAGATTTCAATGATTTTGTAGTACATATTCAAAATTCTCCTTCTACGCTAAGTGTACTCACAGCTAATGAACCGCTTGCACCAGAAGATCGTTATAACTTTGCCAAATTTTCAGATAATTTTGAAACGTATTTTCTAACAACTCCATTAATCGAAAGTTATTTAATATATTTTGAAGATCAGGAAATTATTTTTAATYCCAATACATATAAAGTAATTGATGCTATTTCTGAAAATGAGATTACACAATTTTTTACTCACCTGCCAAGTCCTAGAGTTTTTTTAGAYAAAAAYTATAACRGTCAAATTTTACCTATATACATGACAAATACTACCAATATTGCTAGTCTATTATATGCTGATACAATCMAATCTGCCAATATCGACGTTATYATCAAAATCAATTTGAGGCAGCTGGACAATATCCTCGATTATACGATCCTGGATGATGATGCGCTTTTTGTGCTTACTAATAAATCCGGAGAAATWATCTACTATAATAATCAAAATTTAGCAAACAAGGCAGAAGGCGATCTCAAAAATAATGAATTTGTTTCTCTTGATAGAAGCAATGACTATTTTTCTTATCAAATTAGCTCCGCAACTTCAAACTATAACTATTTTTTATTACTGCCTTCTAAGAAAATAACCGGAGGAGCCACACTACTAAATTTAATTACCCTAATTAGCATCGTTTTATTTGCTGCTATTTTATATATCTTAATCAGAATCATTAAAGTTAGAGAATATCAGTCTATTGGAGATACTATTTCATTACTTAATGAACACAATAATTTTTTTGATGATTATAATGCTTTTCAATTTATAAATAATACCGTTACTCAACTTATTATTGATAAAAAGAAATTAGAAATCACCTTGGAAAGTAGCGAAAAGTATTTGCAAACTTATTTTCTTAATAGGTTGATTACCTCAGAAATAGAAGATAGAGAAAATTATACCAAATTGATTAATTATCATAATTTAAAGTTTAACTATAGCAAATATCGAGTTGCTATTCTATATGCAAACACCACAAAGCCTCCTAACAATATTTTCCCAGTTATAATGGCAGAAATAGAACAACTAATTGACCAAAATGCTATGATATATGAAATTTATTTGAATGGGATGATCGTATTTATAATTAATTATGATCAAGATGCGTATAATAAAGGTCCACTAATGGATAACATCGAGAATTTATTAAGTAAGTTAGACCCTATCAAAATTATTGCCGCCGCTAGCGATGTTAAAGATAGCTATTTTGATCTTTATCAGGCTTACAATGAAGCAATGAACGCATTAGAACAATGTCTTGTGACAGGTCTTTCAACCAAAGAATATCAATCTGATAGTAAAAAAAATTATACTTACAACACCAAATACTACCAATACGAAAAAAACTTCCAAAGCGCTATAACAGATGAAAATTATAAGTCGGCTCAAATTATGCTTAAAAATATGACCGATATACTAACAAGTAAATTTGCAAACCAGGCTATGGTGATTAAATGTAAGCTATATGGCATTCTTAACATTTTGATGAGTATGCCTTCTTCTGATACAGATAATCTAGCAAAATTATATGATATCATTGAAACAAAGGTATCTGTTACCGATATCGCTGACGCTATAAATATATATTTAGACCAACTTGACAACTACTCTAAAGAAATGAAGTCAACAAGTTTTACTGCAGATGTTGAGCAGTTTGTCTCCGTTAACTACAAGAACTCTTCATTATCGGTTAGCATGATTGCCGATAATTTTGGAATCAGTTTATCCGTTATGTCAAAGAAATTTAAAAAAGAATGCGGCATAAATATTTCTGATTATATTCATATATATCGAATCAAACAGAGCAAGGATCTTTTATTAAAGACAAAATTCACAATTAAGCAAATCGCAGAAGATGTTGGATATTTAAACTCTGATGTCTTTATTAGAGTGTTTAAAAGATACGAAGGTATTACTCCTGGGAAATATMGGAAACCTTAAAACATCCTCAAAATTACATTTTTTCTCGATTGTGCAAAATAACGCGACGTGGCAAATATTGAAGATTTTATATAGACGCTTTACACAAATCCTTGATATACTAGCATTTCGCTCTAAATATCGAAAAAAATAGCCGATTTACAATAATTTTTTTACAATGTAGAATATCTGTATCAAACAAAATTCTAATTGACATTTTCAAATACAATAAAAYAATAGGGGGAATTAATTATGAAGAAAACATTAMGAACAGCATTATTAGCGGTATTGCTAACAACATCTCTAGTAGCCTGCGGTGGCGAAGAAGAAAAAGTGGCAGTCGTTCACGATGGACCTGAAGGAATTGGCGAATTTGAATATTGGCTCGGAATGCACTCTATCACTTCTAAAGCCGTTACAGACCATAACGACCATCCTGCTGCTGCGCGACTCGAAGCCCAAACCGGAATGAAAGTTGATTATGTAAGCCCTCCCGTAGGCCAAGAAAAGTCTCAAATGAACCTTTTATTGGCTGGTGGAAACGATGGAATGCCAGATTTATTTAGATACAATTTACCTCTTCATTATCGCGGAGGAGTCGACGGCGCATTAGCAGATGGTGTAATTTTAGATATCACAGATCTTGTTGAAGAATATGCTCCAAACTATATGGCACGCATTAATGCTTCGGAGGATATGAAAAAAGGTGCTTATACCGACAGCGGCGTTTTGGCATACTTCGGATCAACTCTTCCAGACCCAGAAATGCAAGGGCTTCCTTTTAACGGACCTATGGTTAACAAAAACCTCTTAGACAAAGCTGGGCTCGATATACCTATTACTATTGCAGACTGGGAAGAGATGCTACTCGCCTTTAAAGATATGGGGGTTAAAATTCCATTTAGCTTTGGCGCGAACAACGAATTTAGCGGACTTTTTTACGCATTTTCTAGTGCTTATGGCGTAGCTCCCGGAGCAGAATTTATCAACGTCGATGGTACAGTAAAATTTGGCCCTCTAGAACCTGGGTATAAAGACTTTCTGCAGCTATTTAGCAAATGGTATAACATGGAATTATTAGACCAAGATTACCTTTCTAAGAATCAGGCTAAAGATATTCGCCCAGATTTTGATGCCGGAATTATGGGGGCTTCTGTACTGCACGCAAATAGTATCATCTCCGCTCCATCCACTTCTGTAAAGCTCGGAAACGAAAAAGTGGAAGTCTTAATTACGCCATATCCCGTACTTAATGTTGGAGATCAGATTCATTTAAGAGACTATGTTGAGCCATTCAACCAATCTCCAGCATACATTTCGAGCAATGCCAAAAATCCTATCGAGATTATTCAGTGGGTTGATTATTTATACAGCCCCGAAGGTGTTAACGAAATATCTTGGGGAACTCTCGGAACTGGCAAAGATGATATGTCCGCTACTTATTATATAGATGAAAACGGCAAGCATCAATACACTGATTTTTATTGGAATCACCCAGATGGGCTAACCACTAACGAAGTTCAAAGACAGTATATGCTTCGCGATAGCGCTATGGTTTGGGACTGGGAAAATCAATCCTTGATGTATAGCGATCCTCAATATCAAGTTGCTTGGGACACCTGGGCTAGCAATGCGGATTATTCCTATATTATGCCTCAAACTTTAACTATGACTCTAGAAGAAAACGATCGCTACTCCAAAATTATGAGTGACGTTACTACTTATGTAAACGAAATGGCTGCCAAGTTTATTATGGGCATCGAATCTTTTGATAAATATGATGATTTTCTCGCGACACTCAACAAAATGAAAATTCAAGAAGTTATTGATATTCAGCAATCTGCACTTGATCGATATCTTGTTAGATAGTGTATACTAACTTTTGTAAGGAGGTTAACAATGGAACAAATAAAGCATAAAAAAGCTCTGGTTAATGGCAAACCCAAAAAAACTATTTGGCAAAATGTGAAAAATGACTACAAAAAACACAAGATGATTTATTGGATGCTAATACCTGTAATTGTATACTACATCCTTTTCCACTACGCACCAATGGGTGGCTTGATGATTGCATTCAAAGATTATCGCCCCGCTCGAGGCATTTTGGCTAGCGAATGGGTTGGGTTACAAAATTTTATCGACTTTTTTGAAAGCTATTATTTTTGGGATTTGCTACGAAATACTATCTCTATCAGCTTAACATCGATTTTATTTGGCTTTCCAGCGCCGATAATTTTGGCGTTGCTCTTAAACGAAGTTCGCTCCAAAAAATTCAAAAAGACAGTTCAAACTGTAACATATATGCCCCACTTTATCTCTGTTGTCGTTATGGCTGGTTTGGTAGTTGATATGGTTGCCTCCGATGGTGTAATCAACAACGTACTTAAGTGGTTTGGCATCGACATCGGTAACTTACTAAACATCGGTGATATGTTTATTCCAATTTATGTAGTCAGCGACATCTGGCAACATATTGGATGGGGCACTATCATTTACCTTTCTGCACTGACTGGCATCGCACCAGAGTTATATGAAGCCGCATCCATCGATGGCGCGACCCGATTTAAAAAGGTTCTCTACGTAACGCTTCCGGGCATTATGCCAACTATTGCGACGCTATTTATTATGAGAGTCGGCCGCGCTATGACTGTCGGCTGGGAAAAAATTGTTTTGCTATACAATCCTGCTATTTATGACCAAGCTGATGTTATTTCATCCTTTGTATATCGCAAGGGTATGATCGAGGGTAATTATAGCTACTCGGCTGCCGTGGGGCTATTCAACTCTCTAATCAACATCTTCTTGCTAATTATCGCAAACCGCGTTAACAAAAAATTAAACGAAACCAGCTTATGGTAAGAAAGGGGGAGCTTTTGTGAAAGAAAAAGTAACAGCATTTGATTATTTTAACGTCGCAGCCTTGACTCTATTATGTATCCTAACGCTATATCCCATTATTTATGTGATGATGTCATCCATTAGCGATCCTGTATTACTGCAACAACAGGAAGGAATTATGCTATACCCTCTTGGATTTTCGCTCGAAGCCTATAAGCTGGTATTTGACAATCCATCGGTATTAATTGGATATCGCAATACATTATTCTACGTGGCTGCCGGCACTGCAATCAATATGTTTATGACAATCTTGGGTGCCTTTGCGTTATCCCGAAGAGATTTATATATTCGAAAATTTTTGACCATCGTAATCATTTTTACAATGCAATTTGGTGGCGGACTGATCCCAACGTTTYTAGTTGTCAGCGGAATGCTAGGCCAATCAATATGGACTCAGCTATTGCCAGGGGCCATCATCACCTCCAACCTAATAATAATGCGAACCGGATTTTTTGCTATCCCAGACAGCTTAGAAGAGTCTGCCAAAATTGATGGCGCAAACGACTGGGTTGTCCTCACCAACATCATTTTGCCATTGTCAAAGCCAACTCTGGCCGTTATAGCCTTATACTATGGCGTGGCCCACTGGAACTCTTGGCTCCCTGCAACAATCTATCTGCGCGAYCGAACTCTCTTTCCATTACAATTATTCTTGCGCGAAATYTTGCTTCAAAATCAGCTCGAAGAAACAGTGGTTGGTGTGGCAACAGGGCTTCAGGCCGATATGTCTGATGTAATCAAATATGCAACTATCATCGTTGCTATCATTCCTGTACTTTGCGTATATCCGTTTGTACAAAAGTATTTCGTAAAAGGTGTTATGATTGGTGCTGTTAAGGGCTAATCCACAAAAAGACTCTTGATAACATTTGAGAGTCTTTTTTATCCTATCTATAAGTGTATTGGAGGCGAATATTATGAGAAAATTTATATCGATTGCAAGCTTGATAACTGCAGCTTCACTTGTTGCATGTGCCGAATCCGAACCAACTGTTACACCCCCGGCAACTGCCCTCACAACTACAGATCCTGTCGCTGCACTAGATTTTGGTGGCTGGGAAATTAATGTTGCTCAATATAACTCCGAAAGCGAACCCGAAGAAAAGAGAAGCAATTATGATGAACTGCTATGGGAACATAGAAATAATATGGCCAAAAAGCACAACTATACTTTCAGCAAAGATGCTCTGACCACATATATGGATTCTCTTGAATTTTTGTCTACCACAGTTCTTGCCGAAGATCCGGGAGGAGAAATTCATCGAATGCCACCCGAATTTGCTAATGCTATTGCTCGAAACCACCTCGCTTACGATCTCACCACTCTTGAGAATATAGATGTTACTGATCCCAAGTGGAATCCAGTTGTTACAGAAATGATGACAGTTGGTGGCGCAGTTTATGGCGTTGTTAAAGATTTGTATCCCGAAAAAACTGTCTACTTTAATAAACGACTCTTTGAAGAAGCCGGGCTAGATCCCGATCTGCTATACGACTTACAAGCTGCCGATGAGTGGACCTGGGAAGCCTTTGAAGAAGTTTCTGCAAAGCTCACTCGCGATACCAATAACGACGGAATTACCGACCACTATGCCTTTGCCTTGCAACCAACCCATTTCTTTGAGATGGCCATCTTATCCAATCATGGGTCAATCATCGGCAAAGATAAAAATGACATCTACTTTAACAATGCCGGCTCTCCCGAAACTTTACAAGCACTCGAATGGGCCATTGCTTATTACAATAAAGGCTACGATACCATCCCTACTCCTTGGAAATCTATTCCAAATGTATTTATGAACGGCGATGTTGCAATGTTTTTGGGAGACGTTTGGAACGCTCGCGACTTTGCTGCTGGAATGGAAGACGATTATGGAATCGTATGCTTTCCCAAAGGGCCAAAAGGTAGTCTAACCGTACAAACAAGCGGTCAGGGCTACGTAATTCCTAGTACATATACAAAAGAAGAAGCCGAAATGATAGCGCTAGCGTTTGATCAATACAATAGTTTGCCTCCTGGATATGATGCGCAGACTGCTTGGCAAGATGAGCATTATCCTCTTTATCGCGACTCTCGTGCTGTTGACGAAACTCATGCCATTGCGCTAACACCAGGCACAGCTAAGTCGGATTACGACAAAATGATTTCTGCAGATGTCAAAATCACGGCATTATATACCGACATCTATCTTAACGGCCTTACCCCTGCCGAAGCCGTTCAAAAACATTCTCCGGTTTGGCAAGTTGCCCTCGATGTTGCCAATGCAAGATAATATTCATAGATAAAGTTAATAACAAATAATAGTAAAGGAGATTTTGGATGAATATTAACGATATTAATAATTCTATACTCAAGGATAGCGTATATTACTTCAATAAAATTTTGCTAGGAAACTGCGGCAATGAAATCACGCTAGAAAATGGGACGTATGATTTGCGCGTCACCTATGCTAATGAACGATTTTTTTATATGACGAATAACGATTTTGGCCTCAAAAATGTTGCCTTTCCTATATACAACAAGAAAAATTTGGTAATTGATGGCAACGGTGCGCGGCTCAATGGTATTGGCAGAATTTGCCCATTTTATATATATGGTAGCGAAAACATTACTCTCAAAAATTTTGTCATCGATTATGAAAGACCTTTTTTCTCTCAGGGCGAAGTTGTCGCAGCTGCAGATGATGAAGTGGTTATCAAGATTGATCAAGCAAAATATCCGTATCAAATTAAGTCCGGCGTTCTCTCTTTTGTTGGCACCGATTATTCAAACGAATTTGTACATGGCATCCTCGAATTTTCTAAGCAGGATAAGCGACCTCTTGCTGATGCAGTTGATAACGGCGTATGGGGTCCGTTAGTAGTTGAAGAACTCGAGCCAGGCCTGCTCAAAATTAAGAAGAAGTTTCGCAAGCTGCCTAACGTGGGCTCCATCCTTTCTATAAAACATGAGCAGCGATACGTTCCCGCAATTTCGATCGATTCTTCCAAAAATATACGATTAGAAAATATCACCGTATATCACGCTGGCACTATGGGAGTTGTAGCTCAGTTTACCGAAAACATTACTCTCAACAATTTTAAGGTATCCATTGAACCTGGCAGCGACCGAGTGGTTTCCGCCAATGCTGATGCGACGCATTTTGTAGGCTGCTCCGGAGATCTCGTTGTTACAAATTCACTATTCGAAAATCAGCTCGATGATATTTTAAATGTACATGGCAATTATCTCAGAGTTCATGCTGTCGTTGACTCCACTAATGTGATTGCAGAAATTCCGCATCGCCAGCAGGTGGGAGCATTCAGCCTTAAAGTTGGTGCTAAAATCGGGATCTATGCTGATAAAACGATGGTAAAATTATCTGAGACGGCAGTGAAGTCGATTCATGTGATCAATAACAAATTTTATGAAATCGAGTTTACAGATGCCTTCGAATTTGCGGCCGATCAAGGGTATTGCATAGAGGACTTAGACTCCTATCCAACGGTTACATTTACCAACAACAAAGGCGGCAAAAATAGGGCACGCGGCCTCTTACTTACTTCTGCAAAGGACATTTTGATTGCCAATAACGAATTGTATTGCGAAGGAGCAGCTATCAAAATCAGTGCCGATATGACCGGATGGTATGAGTCTGGTGCAACAAACAGTGTTATCATCAAAGACAACATTCTCAGCCGCCGCAATACCAAAACTTGGGGCAAAGCGCTTATCGATATCGATCCCGAAATGGAGGAATTTGAAGGCTACTTCCACGGCAACATTACAATAGAGAATAATCAGCTAATTGTYGGCGACTTCCCTCTTATATATGGTGGCTCGATCGATACGCTACAAATTAARAACAACAACATTATTGGCTCGAAATCTGAAATCTATATGAACGCAAAGCAGATCAAAAATTTAGAAATCGAAGGCAATACTTTTAGTTAAAGAGTTAAAGGAGGTTTTGCTATGAAAAAATTCATTGCCGGACTCGCAGTAGCCCTATGTGCGACTTCCACATTTGCCGGATCCGTGGAGCACGACTTCTACATCGATACAGATTTAAACTACTATGGCTCGTCGATGGGAGCCGATGCACAACAAAAGCTAGCCGAATTTAAGGTGATGGTTGATCAGGCCCGAGATTCTGGAATCGAMGTTACTCGTGAAGAAACCGTTATCGAAGCTGCTGAGCTATTTATCAAAGGTGCCACATGGGATCAGGCAAATACTGCAGCTATTAAACAAACTTACGAAAAGCTTTGGTTCGCAAAACCCAATGCCGCGGAGCTTGCTAAAAATATGCCGTCTTACCAATTTTTTCAAGTATACGAAATGCTAGAAGAAGCCCAGGCAACGCTAGAAAAGGTAATCGATGGCACCTACACAAGACGCGATGTCCCTCAAATCGACTGGACCCAAGTGCATTTGGATGGTAGCAACTATACATATGATGGCAACGTGGTATTTCCTTTTAACTACACCTGGGAAGATAATTCTATGGGCGGCAATTTGTTGGGGAATGCCGATTCGGGATATATCGATTTTGGCATTACGTTCAAAAGTGCCACCACTCTGAACACTCCTAAACTTGATGAGAGATTGTTCAACCAAAATCCTAACATTTCCTCGTTTATGCTAGGACACAAAAACATTACTCCATTTATGAAAGCGGCACATCCTGAGGCAACAGCAAAAGGTTTTAGCGACTATGTGGCTTATGATCGAAACGACCCTGCCATGCTAGATTACCTGAAGCGAATGATCGATGTTGCTGTTACCACAAATGCCGAACTTGGCCGCAATCTGGATTTAGGGTATACACTAGCAAATGAACCGCACTGGGTCTCTGCTCAAGGAGAATGGTATGTCAACCAAGGCAAGGAGGGAAATATTTCTGCTATCACTATGCAAAAGTTTAGAAATTATTTGGCAACTGTTTATTCTGATATCGCATCGTTAAACGCGAACTGGAACACAAACTTCGCAGACTTTTCAAGTGTCGAGTTGGAGGTGCCTCTCGATCCTGCCATAGAAGGAACCCCGCCTTGGTATGATTACATCACCTTCCACAAAAAAGATGTTACCGAATTTTTTACATTTATGCATAACGAAATTTTGGCTATTGACCCCTCTGCTCAAACATCTATTAAGCTGATTCCAGAATATTTTATCAACACCAAAACTGCTTCGGGGCTAGATTTTGAAGCCCTCACGGAACTCACCACTCTTATCGGTGATGACTCTGGAATTTCACAGCATCGGGCACGAGACATAGGTGCGGATCTCTGGTGGGACGACGTTTATGCATATGACTGGATCACTATGGCATTGCCTTACGATTTTATGTGGTCGGTCGCACCTAATAAGGCACACGTCAATACCGAAAATCACATCATTAGCCGTACCCTATGGATCGACATTAAGATGAATCCGCAACTTGCGCGCTCTGCGTATTGGCTTCAATCTATATTGGGACTGGATGCTAGCCAATTTTGGGTGTGGGGTCGATCTGCAGATGGAGCGTTAAATTTACAAAAATTGGGTTCTGCCCTTCTCGGAAGCTCTAGCCAGCTGCCTGCTGTCACCAACGAAATTGCCCAGACTGCTCATGATCTCAATGCATTTGGCGCCGAAGTTGCCGCTCTGCAATCACGTAAACGCCCTATCCGGATTTTTCACTCCGAAACTACGGTAACTGTTGASASCTCTAAAGTAGATTCTGTAAAGGCAATTCACGAAAAAATGTATTTCTCCGAAGCTGGTGTGGGCTTTGTAACTCCAAACATTATTGCCAAGCAAGACAATGACGACTGGTCTACAATTTTGGTTTATGATACGCCATATGTAACAGACGCAGAGTTTGAAGCGCTACAGAATTATTTAGATAACGGTGGCAATGTTATTATCGATGAGGCAAGTCTCAAGTTTAAYGAGTATAAAGTACCGCGAACCACAACACTCGTTGGCGATCTCACAATTGTTTCCACCGATGACGATACATTATCTAACATGCATGCCGAAGCATTTGAAGTGCTCGTCGCGCAAGGTACAAATCCGGTCATTACTGCCACAGAGGCAAATGGCTTTGATCAAAAAACTGCATTCATCGCCACYGCACCTTTATCAGAAAATGAGTACGTCATGAGCATTACTCAGCTTGGCAAAAATCCTGGCAAGATTACGCTTTCTGCCACCAATGGAAAAAAAATCGCATCTGTTGTAGACTTATTTACTGGTCAAAAACTCTCTACCATTATATTGCGTCCCGAAAACATGAAATTTTTGAAGGTTATTTTAAATTAAACAGGAGGACTTTTAATGAAGCCTAATATATTAATTGTTTTAGCAGATCAACAACGATATGACACCATCGGCGAACTCGGTTTTAACCACATGATTACTCCCAATTTCGATAGACTTGCCAAGGAGGGATGCTCCTTTACTTATGCTCACTCTCACAATCCCGTTTGTATGCCAGCCAGGCACGATCTCCTAACTGGAATGACTGGCCGAGCTCACGGCTACTTTCAAAATGCTGGTGGCAAACCCATGAAAGATTATGGCATTCCCACATTGCCTCGCATTTTATCTCAAAAYGGATACCGCACCGCTTCTATCGGCAAGATGCATTTCTTTCCGGTAAAGGAACACCACGGCTACGGCGATCGCCTTACTATGGAAGAAATTCCCAAATTACTAGAAGATGATGATTACGCTATGTTTTTGAAAGCAAACGGCGATGGGCATGTTCAGAATATTCATGGTGTGCGTCCACTTGCTTATCACACTCCGCAACAGTCCCTCGTTAAAGACGAAAATTATGAAACTGCTTGGGTAGAAAATCAAACGATCAACTGGCTAGAGCAAAATGGCGACAACCCGTTCTTCCTATTTGTTGGATATATCAAACCACACCCGCCGTGGAATATTCCGGCAAAATATCAGGGAATCTATCAAGAYGCTGCCATCCCTGAGGCAATTCCTAAAGCTCGCTATTATCCCGAAGACCCAAATCACAACAGCTGGTATGGCGATGACGATAGCAACRCTCAACTTCGAAAGCATCAGGAGGCATATTATACGGCAGTGTCCATGGTCGATGAAAGCTTCGGCAAAATTATCGAACATCTAAGGRCSACKGGCAAACTTGATAACACATTAGTAATTTACACTAGTGACCACGGCGAAATGCTTGGCGACCGCGGCTATTATAGCAAAAGCGTGCCATACGAAAGCGCTGTTAGAATTCCTTTGCTAGTTAGATATCCCGAAGTATTTGAGCCGGGCACTACCAACGAAGATTTTGTAGATTTGCTAGACATCTTGCCTACCTGCCTTGACGTTGCAGGCGTTAAATATCCCCAGTGCGACTACAAGCTGTACGGCTCTTCTATTGCAGACACCGCTGCTGGAAAAAATCGCCAAATCATTACCGCCAGCAACGGATATATCAACAAAAATAGATGGGTTATGGCTCGTAACAAAGATTACAAATATATTTATAATTTCAATCAGGGTTACGAAGAAATGTATTACTTGGCATTAGACCCACACGAAACCAACAATATTATCGACTCCTTACGAGGTGGTGATGCGTACAACATGCTAAAAACAGCTGCCATCGCATATGAATCTGCAGAAGGGCCAGATGGCGCGGTAGTCAATGGCAACTTTACCAAAAGTGACAATCAACGCAACGTAGGCTTTGAAAATGGCAAATATCACAAGTGGTGTAACGACCAGTTCCAAACATTTCAACGAGTGGATAAAGAAGAGTTTGGCGCAACTTTTGTTTCGGAAATTAAAACTGCATTATCAAATCAAGACTTCTCAGCTTGTACTGTAACCGAAATTTTTAACCACCCCGACTGGATCAATTGGTTCGATATCGGATTTCACAAACACGGCAAATATGCAAATTGGCGTTCAGAATTATTTATATAATAATAGAGGAGATGATTGTATGAAAAAGTTTATAAAATTTGTTGCAGCAGCAATGGTTTTCGCTAGTTTTGGTGCAGTAATGGCAGCAGCTCCAACAACAGCAACTTTTACAAAGGTATCATTTGAACCGGGCGAAACGACTACTTGGGTTGTCGACGCTGACAATGGTGCCTCTCACGCAACAGTCGCCGAGGGAGTAGCTGATGGCGCATCGGCTATGAAAGTTTCTATTCCAAATCGCGCCTCCGACTGGGCAGCGACCACTCACTTTGCTTTAACTCCTCCAAAGGGAAAGTTGTGGAGCATAAATAAATCTGACTATCTCACTGCCACAGTTACAAATCCCAATGCTTTCGAAATTCAACTTCGAGTCAACATCACCGACTCCGCCAATAACGAAAGRGTCAACTATTTTATCATCCCTAGCCATCAAACTAGAGAAATCTCGGTTTCAGGAGCTCAATATGGTGCAGCAGGAGTGGAAGACGAATTTTGGGGTGAAGATGGCTATAAGCAAAAGGGCGTTAACGTCAATGCGATCAAAGAAATTAGCTTTTATCTCCCAGAGCCTGATGCCAAGGCAATGGCGGGGCAAACCAGCCTTTCTTATATAATAGACAATATTGGAATACAAACTCCTGCCGAATACGCGGTGGTAGATGGWGCCTGCGTCCTTGCGACAGTTATTCCTAGCGCAAAGCCGACATCTTCAGGAACGATTAAACTTTTRCACGACACTTTTACAACTTTAAACGATAAATTGGTYAGCAAAAATAAGCCTCTCCAAGCTATGAGCGTACAAGTAAAATCTGCAGCTGGCCCACTATTTTCCGATGCCAACAGGGCAGTTAAGGCGGTAAAACCAGGCGATAAAGTAACGCTCGCTCTRCAAATGTATGATTCTTATTCTATTGCAGGAGGAKCTGGCACTTCCACATTAGAGGTCGGGCTTAGCTCWCCTAAAAATATCGAAATTCTAACGCCAACTCTTTCCTGGACATTTACCGACGACAAAACTATTGGCAAAAAAGGCCAATCTCTCAACTTCGAATTTATAATGCCAAACGGAACAGTAGACGCACTCGCTGATTTTGATTGGACATTTAAYTTAAAGTAGTCATCATATATTACTGCAGCGGCACCACCAGTCTCTGCAGTTATTTTTATAGTTATTTTAGGAGGATTTGATATGAAAAAATTTATGGCTATTGCTCTAACCCTAATGATTGCTCCTGCGGCAAACGCACAAACTGCGCTTACTCACGGTAGATTGGCAAATATAATTGATGACATAATGCAATATCGCACATTAACCGACTCAACTCACTCGATGTATCAAAACGAATTGACCCAATTGAATAAAAAGGCATCTAAATCTATTAGCCAGCAAGATGCCGTGGCGGCGCTCGAGCAGACTTTATACATCGACTTTGCCGCTGATGCCACCGACGCTACTGCAACCGAAGAATATATCGACGATCTCATTGCGCAACACGTTCAGCTTATTGTATCTGAGGCTGATGTATATACAAAATCTGTTACAGGAAACGTAATTGTCAATGTTGCCAATACAACGTTTAGAGATATGACAATCGATGGCGATTTGATTATCGCACAAGGAGTTGGAGACGGTGAGTTAACTCTCGAGAACACTGTAGTTACTGGCAAAATTATCGCGGCTACCGAATCCAAAAATCACATCAATTTTATCAACTCTACTGCAGATGGCGGAGTTCAGATCGACAAGTACGCATACAATCTCAATATTGCGGGAGATGGCATTACAAAGGTGGAACTCAATACAGCGGTTACCGTATATGGCACTGGCGCTGTTTCAACAACATTAACATTTAACAACGGCTTAACCGGGAAATTCCAATCTGCAGAGTCCGTGATTACACCAGCAGGTACAGAGTTTTTGGTACAGCTAGATGGTTATACTAGTATGGCAACCGGGTATCACATATCTCATGTGGAGCCTATGACTTTGGCAACCGGGCGCGGAGTTGCAGGTGCGGCAAAAGACGGTAGCGTCGTGGCTTATGACAATGCCGGCAAATTTATTTGGCATGCCAAAGCTGGGGAAACGATCATCAACGGCCTCGAAGTTGCCGATATCGATGGCGATGGATTCGACGAAGTCTTGGCCGCCTCGACGGATGGCAGATTATATGCTTTCGACCATGATGGGACGGCATTATGGACATATGAAACGGGAGCAACAGAAGATTCTCGAGGCGTGCTCTATGCTGTGGCATGCGCAAAGATGGCAAACGGTGAAATGGGAATTTTCTTTGGAGGGGTTTCTAAAACGTTATATCAAGTGGATAAAAATGGAAATCTCGTAAATAGCGTCCCTCTTGCATTAGCATCTGATGGCAAAAAGGTTCAGGATGAGATGGTTATTACGCTAGATACAGGAATGCGTGCTGACGGGACCGAATACGTCGTGATGGTATCGAGCCCAGCCGGAAACTATACCAATTCAGTTTCTATAATCGATCCCAACAACATCGGAGTGGACGCAATGCACACAACGAAGTCGCCTAGTAAAAATTATATCGGTCGCCAAGATACTGCGGATATCGACTTTGACGGTGTAAATGAAATTTTGTATAACTACGAACCTTCAATCTCATCGATGGGTAATTTTTGGGTTGCCGATATCGACTATGACGCACTCGTTGATTATAACACTAAGACCAAAAAGCCAAATCCTGACAAAGCGTTTATGGCAGAATATGTTCCCGAACTWCAGGGCGGTCGTGGATACCGAATGGGTGCGCTTAGCTTCGTTGATGGCACCACTATTGGCAAAACTCAGGCAGACTCGTTTATCATCAACCTCGATGCATCTAGAATTTGCGAGTACTCCACCGATGGCAAATTGTTGGGGGTTCATCTTAGCAGATTTTCCTACAACGACGGCACCTATGATCCCAAAACTGGGCTATTTTATTTAGCAGCTGAGCAATCTGGCGGCGATGTAATTAGAATTATCGATCTCAAAAATGACAACTGGCGTGAAATATTTATGGCCATCGAAGCGGAAGGMCTTCTCTCCGAAATAATTGACAATCTAGTATTAACCAACAAGCTAGTCGATGCCTTCGTTGCACCTGCGTATCAAGATTTGTCCCAGGAGAATTATCTGTCTATTACCACAGGAGGTACTCCAGARGAAAACCTGGAAAAAGAAGCCAAAATTGCGCCAAATGGCAACATCGGATTTGCAACTAACGAGTGGACTTGGACAGAAAATTATGATCGCGATGCTATTCTCCCAGCAAACTGGGCYGCYGGAAAAGACAAACGCAAAAAGTATGATATGACACAAGCAGAAATTTGGGCCGCTGCTGAAGCTCACGAAGCCAATGGTGAAAAGTTTTCGATTTGGACTGGGCATGGCACCGATCCATTTTATATGCAACCCGAAACCGTTTTAGGTATTATTGAACGCGCACCAAATACTTTGGAATACTTGATCTTTTCGGAACTTACTCATATCGATGAATATTTGATGCAAAACTATTTTATTCCAATGGCGAACGCATGCCAGGAGCAGGGGCGCACCAAAATCTTCTTGCGCAACAAAAACTCCTTCTGGAATGGCAACGTTCATATGCCGGAGTGGTACGACCTGATTGCTGGTGATTACTCTAACGTAATTATTCCGACGATGGAAGAGACCAACAGCCGTGCGCAAGAGCTTAGTTTATCTGCTAGAGTAGGGCTCTGGATGAGCGGCGCCGCTTCTAGCTGGGGTGGCAGACTAATCGAGGACAACACAAACTATGTGAGGCATATCGAGCATGGGCTTCAAAGAGTTTTRTCGCATCAGATGCGTTCGTTTGCGTATCAAATTGCCAATGGGGCAGACTCATTTCAAAACACTGGCGGCACCAAATATGAGGATCAGTTTGATATGATTCACAAGATGGTTGACCAGCAGATATTGCTTGTAGGGCAAAGAGATACGCTCCTATCGGTGCCAGATATTACTATTGGGATGCTCGAACCTTCTGAGGAATTCGTATCCACGTTTACCTTTTCACATGCTATGGACCAATTCGATCCTGCCAATACCGAAGCATTTGTATATGACGGCTTGAGGTTGCCATGGAGCGGAGCCCCAATCAAGGACCACGACTTTGGCGGCTATGGACTGGGAGCCAAAACTCGAACACTCAACTTTTTGCCTAGCACGCCATATGGAATGGTTCCCGAAATGAGCGCTTACCTCGACATATCCGACTCGCGATTTGCAACAATGCTAAAGACTGATGGCAAATTTTGGTACGAYGAAGCTGGTATCGCGCACTCTCCCGATGCGTATAAAGACACCGTGATTGCGGCACTGGAGGCATCTGCTGCCAAAATGCCTGTCGTTGTARCCTCCGAAGATGATCAGGTCGCCTGGACCGTTACCAAAATCGATGACACTCATGCTCGAATTTTACTTATAGACGGCGGTTACGTTACGCCAAACAATAGGGTAGCGCAAGTGAAAATTCAAAACRTTGCTCCTAAAACGGCCACAAATATTCTCACCGGTGAAATATATTCTATAGCAAACAACGARTTTAGTGTTGCCGTCCCTGCCGGAGTTTTTTCCATTGTTGATGTTGAGTTTGTACAGCCACTGGATGATTATTCACAACCAACACCGGTAATTCTCGAAAAGTAGGTGGCCTCGTAATTTTATGTATATTCGTATTGTCCATTTTGCGTATAATCCATTTCACAGCAACAATCAACGCTATCCCTGCAGTTATTATTGCTCCCATATCAGACAGCGGYTGCGCATAAAAAACACCTTCTACTCCATAGAAATGTGGCAAAATTAATGCTCCCGGAATTAAAATTACAACGTTTTTGATCATTGCAATAAATATCGATACTTTTGCAAATCCAAATGCAACAAAGCAACCTTGCGCCGACATCAGTATTCCAAACAATGGCGTTCCCAGAAAATACACTTTTATCAATTTATCTTGACTTACCATAATTTCAATCCTTTCTGCAAATTAGTTTATAGTTATATGTTTAGCATCAAATATTATGATATATGCACAAATCGATAACTACAGTAAATATTTTGTATAATTCAAAAAAATATGAAATTAACTTATTTGCAGAAATTGATATTAATAATTAGCTTGCAATTTTGCTTGCGCTCTCATCTTCCATTGTTCTTATAATCCATCTAAACGCAATGATCAACGCTGTCCCCGCAGTTATCGTTGCCCCAATATCAGCCAGCGGTTGCGCATAGACGATTCCCATTACTCCATAGAAGTGTGGCAAAATTAAGGCAAACGGAATCAGAATTATAATTTTTCTGAGTAACGCAATAAATATAGACGACTTTGCAAAGCCAAATGCTATAAAACAGCCTTGCGTTGCCATAATGACTCCGAATAATGGTGTTCCCAAAAAATATACCCTTGCCAAACCAGATGCAAGATCGACCATCTCCGAGTTTGAACTGAATATCGCAACGAACAGCTCCGGAAACGCCAATACTACGATTGATGTCACCATCGACGCAGCGGTCGTAAATATTAGTAGACGTTTCATGATTGCTATCAAACGCTTTTTATTTCTGGCACCATAGTTATATGCCAATATTGGAATAACCCCTTGGCGAACAGCATCAATTGGGATAAACTGCATCGTTGCAATGCTGGATAAAATTGTCATGGCGCCCACATACATATCTCCACCGTAGTGCTGAAAGCTAGAATTTAACACTATATTTACAAGACTGTTTGTACTTTGCATGATTACTGGAGATATCCCTATGGCAACGATGGCCATAACGCAATCTTTCTTGAGCCCCAGCTTTTTAAAATCTAATCTCACAACGCTTTTGTCAGACGTTAAGTATCTAACTATCCATATGGCACTCGCGGCCTGCGAAATTACTGTTGCTATAGCGGCCCCTTGAACACCCATATCAAATACAAATATAAAAATCGGATCCAATATGATATTAATCACTGCTCCAATCAAAGTTGAGAACATCGCGATCTTGGCGTTGCCCTGCCCACTTATAAATGGATTTAGCCCTACACTGAATTGTACAAAAATTGTTCCCAATAAATAAATCGATAAATACGCATCTGCATATGGAGCGGTGTGCTCGCTAGCACCAAATAAATACAGCAGCGGCTCTTTCGCTATGTAAAATACAACGGTCAGTATAATCGAAAATATAATTAGCAATGTTGCCGAGGTTTGCAAAATATCTTTGGCTTTGTTATAATCTTGCCTCCCCAAATATCTCGATGCCAGCGGCGCACCTCCCGACCCTGCAAACGCACTCATCGCTACCACAATTTGCAATATMGGAAACGTTAGTCCCAATCCCGTTAGCGCCAGCTCTCCCTCTCCCGGAATTCTACCTATATATACTCTGTCCACAATATTATATAATGCGTTAATAAGTTGCGCCATAAATGCGGGCATCACCATCGCCCATATCAATTTGTTCAGCGATTCTGTTGCAAAACGTTTTTCTTGACTTATCATAATTTTTAATCCTCTCTGCCAATAAATTTG
>NZ_ABEQ01000059.3 GCF_000171335.1 Candidatus Epulonipiscium viviparus | reverse complement strand
TGGTTTGCACTCGGGCACGGCGGCTGCAATTACTACGACGCCGACATTTGCGAAAATGGCGAATTTTACCAAAGCACCGAATATGTCACCGATACCATCACCAACCGCGCTCTCGATTTTTTAGCTGAATTTAAAAATGATACTCGACCATTTTACTTAAGTGTTCATTACACTGCTCCTCACACGCCTTGGACACACAGCGAGCATCCAGCCAAATTTATCTCCCAGTACGACAATTGCGACTTCACTTCAACTCCCGAACTTCCCGTTCATCCAAACCAAATCAACACTTGTGCGATAGGCGATACTCCTGCAAAACGACGCTCTTGCCTCACTGGCTATTATGCCGCCATTACCGCGATGGACCACAACGTTGGCAAAATTTTAGACTTCCTCGAAGCTAACGATCTAGCAGATAACACTGTCGTTATGTTCACTGCCGATAACGGAATGAATCTCGGACAACATGGCGTTTGGGGCAAGGGCAATGGCACCTACCCTCCCAATATGTATGACTCTTCTGTAAAGGTTCCGTTTATTATTAGCGCTCCTTTTATCAAAAACTCCAACACAGTTTCTTCTCTAACCGCAAGCCATCTAGACATCTTTCAAACCATTATGGACATCGCTAGCATATCCTACAAAAGCCAACCTCTCCAACCCGGGCACAGCTTTTTTCCGCATCTTGTTGGTTCCAATCAGCAGCATACCAATGTGTTTATGTTTGATGAATATGGTTTCGTTCGCATGATCCGATCCGATCAATTTAAACTCGTATATCGATACAACGATCTAGATTCTGAACTCTATGATTTAGCTGCAGATGCCGACGAGACAACCAATCTCTACGGACAGCCTGAGTATGCGCAAATACAAAACGACTTAACGCACAAGCTTAACGAATGGTTTTCGCAATATACCGACACAAAATTTGATGGGCACTTGCTTCCGCTGACCGGGCGTGGACAATTTGATTGGTGCTTTAATTCCCCCGCTTTTACTCAAGACTTAAAATTTTATTATTGACAACTAATTAAAAAAATATTACAATGCATTTAACCAATATTTAGTACACGGGAATTTGGTGAAAGTCCAAAACAGCTTCCTCTACTGTATTTGATGAAGCATCGAAAATTTGCCACGCTCTTTCATTTTGCGGAAGGCTTTCGTTGCACGGCTATTGCATATATCATAAGTCAGGATACCTGCTAAATATTTTTGATGGCGAATTTTGGGAAAGAAGATCCGCCTCTTTTTCTATGCCTGCATACACAAAAACAATTAGGAGGACTTTAGCAATGAAACCCATTTTTAAATCCGTTTTATTTTCTGCAATATCGATCTTTTCTACTGCTACCCTAGCCGGATGCGCAACCACATCCCCTGCAGATACTCCCACCACCTCTGCCTCTGGCGACTATTACCCCATCACCATCACCAACTACAACTATGCTGGCGAAGAAGTATCCCTCACATTCAACGAAGCTCCAAATCGCGTACTCGCTATATATCAAGGTTCGATAGAAACTATGATTGCCCTCGGCCTAACCGATCATGTTATCGCATCTTACGGCCTAGACAATGCCATAAAACCTGAGTGGGAAGACGATCTCGCTTTGATGAAGTATAACGAAAATATGTTTTCACCTGATACGGAAACTGTTTTAAGTCTTCAACCCGAYCTKATATTTGCATGGGGATCGATATTTTCTGATAAAAARCTTAAGGATGTTGACTTTTGGCACGATCGAAACATCAATACTTACATAAACTCCAACACCAGAGCCGGCGGACGTCCCAGAACTCTTTCTAAAGAATACACCGATATCCTAAATATTGGTAAAATTTTTAACGCAAATGAAGCTGCTACTGCACTAGTAGACTCTATGCAATATGAAATCGAAGCTGCCTTGGACGCGGCTGCCGATATGCCTTCTCAAACTGCGTTACTCATCGAATTTTATGAAGGAAATATTATGAATTATGGTGTAACTTCTCTTGGCGGCGATATGATCACTTCATTAGGCGGAACTTTACTTGCTCCAAATCACGGAAATATCTCCAAAGAAGAAATCGTTGCCCTCAATCCCGATGTCATTTTTCTCTGTTACCTCCCGTTTTCTGAGGCCGACACTACCGATGTTGCAACTGAAATCGTACTCAATAAACTTTTACTCGACCCCGCCTTTGCTTCTTTAGATGCTATCAAAAATAATCGAATTCATCCCGTTATGCTAGGCGATATGTATGCTAGCGGCCCTCGCACTCTCGACGGCATCAAAATTTTTTCTGCAGGGTTATATCCAAAAGCCACAAATTAGGGAGAGGCTATCATGAAAGAAATTACTTTACTCAAATCAACTTCAGGCTACATTGCATTACTAATCTTCCTCGCTGTATTGCTAGTTACTTCGATTTTAGTTGCTGTTACCATCGGCTCCACCTCTATTCCTATCGAAGATGTCTATCAAGTAATAGTCAACGAACTTAGCTCCCAAATCAATCACAGTGCTATTCGCGATATCATCATTTATATTCGATTGCCTCGCCTTATTTTGGCCATTGCAGTTGGAATGGGTCTCGCCGTTTCTGGAGTTGTCATGCAAGCCGTTGTGCGAAACCCTCTTGCTGATCCATATATTTTGGGTGTCTCATCTGGCGCATCTTTGGGGGCTACATCTGCCGCATTGCTCGGCGTCGGCTCGGCTTTTGGTAGCAATTATTTAGGCGTTATGGGGTGCATCGGCGCTTTTGCTGTCTCAATGATGGTTCTTGTATTATCCAATATTGGTGGCAGAAGTAACTCCATCAAATTGCTTCTCTCCGGCATGGCTCTCAGCTCCCTTTGTAGCGCCTTTTCTAGCTTTATCGTATATTTTGCAGATGACAAAGAAGGAATGATGAGCATCACATATTGGCTGATGGGTAGCCTTGCCGGTGCCGAATGGAGTGTCATCGCTGTCGTTTTGCCAATAGTTTTTCTCTGTACAATTTTCTTGTGGTCGCAACATCGAATCCTAAATCTAATGTTGCTTGGAGATGAAGTTGCCGTCACGCTAGGCACCGAATTACATCGGTATCGCAACTTATTTTTATTAATCTCCGCATTGATGATCGGCTTCATAGTTTATGCATCTGGAATGATAGGGTTTGTCGGACTCATTATTCCACATTTTGTCAGATTTTTGGTTGGTACCGATCACAAAAAGCTACTTCCTATTTCTGCACTTGCTGGGGCATTATTATTGGTATGGGCCGATGTATTATCTCGCATCATCATTCCCCAAAACGAGTTGCCGATCGGAATTTTGATATCTATGGTTGGTGCGCCGTGCTTCATTTATTTAATGGCAAAGAAATCATACGGATTTGGAGGTAACAACTAATGAATATTTCAGCTGACAAAGTTGGCGTTACCATCGATGGGCGCAGCATCATAAACAACATCTCTCTAACTGCTAAACCACAACAATTTGTCGGAGTCATCGGCCCAAACGGTAGCGGCAAATCTACTCTGCTAAAGTGCATTTATAGAGTGCTAAAACCTACAAACGGCGCGGTCTTTCTCAATCAAGAATCGCTAAGCTCTCTTTCTGTTAAGCAATCCGCACAGCGTTTGGCTGTCGTCTCTCAACATAATTTTTATAACTTTGATTTCAAAATAGAAGAAGTCGTTTTGATGGGCCGCAATCCGCATAAGCGACGTCTAGAAACTGATACCGCATCAGATTTTCAGATTGTAGATGACTGCCTAAAAAAAGTCGGGATGCATCATTTTAAGGGCCGCAACTTCAATACCCTATCTGGTGGTGAACAACAACGGGTCATTTTGGCTCGTGCCTTAACTCAGCAAACCCCCTGTCTTATATTAGATGAACCCACCAATCACTTAGATATCAAGTATCAGCTGCAGCTATTGGACATAGTAAAAAGCCTCGATATTACGGTGCTTGCAGCTATTCACGATCTAAACATTGCTGCTATGTATTGCGACTATATTTACGCCATGAAAGATGGGCAAATGCTATTATCTGGCACACCCGCCGAAATCATAACGTCCCAAAATATAAAGGATCTATATGAAGTGGATTCGAATGTATGGACCGATCAATCTGGAATGTTGCATATAACATATTATCCGCAGCACCTACAAAAATTATAACCCCAAAGGAGATCCCTATGCCAGGAACATTATACGGCGTGGGTGTAGGTCCTGGCGACAAACGCCTCCTCACCCTGCTAGCAATCGAAACGCTCACAATGGCAGACAAAATCGTTGTCCCCGACAGCGGTGGCGAAAAAACTGCTTACAAAATAGTTCAAGAATACATTACGCATAAAGAAAAAATATATTGCCATCTCCCCATGACTCGCGATGAAGCTTCTCTCGCTTCTGCTCATACAGCTGCAGCCAACACCATCATCTCCGAGTTAAAATCTGGTGCCAATGTTGCCTTTATCACACTCGGCGACCCCACAATTTATTCCACTTATATGTATATTCATCGATTGGTATTGGCCCAAGGATACAACTGCGAAATCATCAACGGTATACCTTCGTTTTGTGCGGTTGCAGGTAAATTGAATATCTCACTATGCGACAAGGCAGACCCGCTACACATCATCCCCGCCTCATATGCAAATACCGAGCAGATGCTGAAATTATCTGGCACCAAAGTACTTATGAAAAGCGGCAAAGATCTTGCTGGCGTCGTTAATTTACTAGCAGAGTCGGGGCAGATCGATCAGGCGCAGATGGTAGAATGTTGCTTTATGGAAAACGAAAAAATTTATACGGATCTACGAGCTGTGGATTCTAGTAGCTACTTTTCTGTAATCGTTATAAAGGAGAAATAAATTATGGTATATTTTGTTGGCGCCGGCCCTGGTGCAGTAGATTTAATAACAGTAAAAGGTGCTCGATTACTACAAGAAGCCGATACTGTCATCTATGCTGGCTCGCTAGTTAACCCCCAATTATTACACAATTGCAAAAGCACATGCGACATCTACAACAGTGCCTCTATGACGCTCGAAGAAGTTGTTGCCCTATTAACAGAAAACACCGCGAAAACTATTGTTCGATTACACACCGGAGATCCCAGTATTTATGGCGCTATCAAAGAGCAGATGGATCTTTTGGCAGAAAATGGCATAGAATTTGAGGTTGTGCCCGGAGTTAGCTCATTTTGCGGAGCTGCAGCTTCATTAAATGCTGAATACACCCTACCTGCAGTCAGCCAAACCGTCATCTTAACACGCATGGCAGGCAAAACTCCTGTCCCCGAAAAGGAAAACATTCGCTCCCTTGCCACGCACCAAGCCACGATGGTTCTTTTTCTCACATCCTCATTAGTTACTCAACTCGTCGACGAATTAATTGCTGGCGGATACCCCAAAGCCACCCCGGCCGCAATCGTATATAAGGCAACTTGGCCAGACGAAAAAATCTTTCGCACAACCGTCGGCGACCTTGCCACTTGCGCACAAGAAAATCACATCACCAAGACCGCTTTAATTATCGTCGGCAATGTTCTCGGCAATGATTATGAACTCTCTAAGTTGTACGACAAAAACTTTAGCCACGAATATCGCCAAGCCACAAATCAACCGAAAGGATAATTTTATGATTTATATAGTAGGATTAGGACCCGGAGAAGCTTCACAAATCACCCCCAAAGCACTCGCGGCCATCGCAGCGTCTGACGTTGTTGCTGGTTATACAGTATATATCGATTTGATACGCCACTTGCTATGCGACCAACAARTTCTTTCTACCGCCATGACCCAAGAAGTAGATCGATGTAAAGCCGCCGCCGTTGCTGCCAGAGATGGCAAAGTTGTTACCATGGTTTCTAGTGGCGATGCTGGAATCTATGGAATGGCCTCGCTAATGATAGAGGTTTGTCATGAGCTAAAAATCGATACGGATATCGAGGTAATTGCAGGCATTACGGCAGCATCCAGTGCAGCAGCAGTTTTAGGTGCCCCGCTAACCCACGACTTTGCAGTGATCTCTCTTAGCAACTTGCTTACACCATGGGAAACGATTGAAAAACGACTCAGTTTTGCCGCACAAGCCGAATTTGTAATCGTTCTATATAATCCTTCCAGTAAAAAGCGCAAAGATTTTTTACAGAAGGCCTGCGACATCGTTATGGAACATATAGCCGGAGATACAATGTGCGGATACGTTAAAAATATAGGTCGCGTTGGCGAAGAGAGCACCATTTTGACGTTAGCGCAGCTGCGAGACGCCTCTGTAGATATGTTTACCACAGTTGTTATCGGCAATAGCACTACCAAAGTCGTTGGCGATAAACTTGTCACACCTCGCGGGTATCGATCAATTTTATAAGGAGGAATATTAATGAAAAAAGGTATATTAGTTTTAGCACACGGAAGTCGAGCAAAATCTACGGAGGATACAGTAGCCGCCATCGTAGAAATTCTCAAACAAGATTTAACAGACTCTGAAATAGACTATGCGTTTATGGAATTTTCTAACAAAAGCATTCCTGCAAGTCTCGATGCCATGGCCGCAAAAGGCATCTCCGAAATCGTTGCAGTTCCATATTTCCTATTCGATGGAATTCACATACGCGAAGACATCCCCGAGGCAATTGCAAAATATTGCGCAGCGCACCCAGATATCCGCATAACTTTAGGGCAATCTCTCGGTGTAGATTATCGGTTGGCCGCAGTTTTGGCAGATCGAATCCGAGCTGCAATATAAATATGTTAGATAGGAGTTAACGATATGGCACAATCAATCATGATACAGGGCACCACCTCTAACGCTGGCAAAAGCATTGTCACTGCCGCACTTTGCAGAATCTTTGCTCAAGACGGCTATAAGGTTGCCCCTTTCAAATCGCAAAATATGGCACTCAACTCGTTTATCACAGAAGATGGGCTCGAAATGGGCCGGGCTCAAGTTGTTCAAGCCGAAGCGGCGTTCAAAAAACCCGACATTAGAATGAATCCAATTCTTTTAAAGCCCACCAGCGACAAAGGCTCTCAAGTTATTGTAAATGGCGAAGTGATGGGTAATATGAAAGCCTCGCATTATTATAAAAACAAGAAATCGTATATTCCAGCAATAGAAGCGGCATACAATTCCCTCGCTGCAGAAAATGATATTATCGTTATAGAGGGCGCCGGCAGTCCAGCCGAAATAAACTTACGCGAAAACGACATTGTCAACATGGGAATGGCTCGCATTGCGGCAGCTCCAGTTTTGATCGTTGGAGACATAGACCGCGGTGGCGTATTTGCCGCGCTATACGGAACATACATGCTACAAACTGATGAAGACAAAAAGTATATCAAAGGCACTATCATCAACAAATTTAGAGGCGATACCAAAATACTTCAACCGGGAATCGATATGATCGAGGACTTAGTTCCCGTACCAGTTGTTGGAGTGATTCCATTTGCTACATTAAAAATCGATGATGAGGATAGCCTATCAGAAGATTTATTCCATGATCAAATCTCTGATATTGACATCGCAGTATTGCGGTTGCCTAAGATTTCTAACTTTACAGACTTTAACGGCTTCGAAATATTTGCAGGAATCAAGGTTCGGTATATCAGTAGCCCCAAAAATTTTCAGGAACCAGATCTGCTAATAATACCCGGATCCAAAAACACCATTTCAGACTTACTTTGGCTGCGGGAGAGCGGTCTCGAGGCAAAAGTTGTGCGATACGCTGCAGCTGGAGGTGCTATTTTTGCAATTTGTGGGGGCTATCAGATGCTCTGCTCCGAGCTTCATGATCCTCTTGGCGTTGAGGGCGGTGGCAGCTTGAGAGGCTTGGGGCTAATCGATTCTGTTACTGTGTTTCAAGCAAATAAAATCCGAACCCGAGTTACTGGAGTTATTTCTCAGATCACAGGTATATTTTCTAAACTTGCTGGCAATACTTTCGAAGGATATGAAATTCACATGGGTACCACCAACTCAGCCGTCGCTATGAATACGCTAACTGATCTAAACGGCAAAGTTAGATCTGACGGCGCCACTGATGGCAATATTTATGGAACTTATGTGCATGGCATTTTCGATAGCGAAGGCATTGTTACCACCATTGTCAGTGCTCTTGCAGATCGCAAGGGAATCGATATAGAGCTCTCTCCCTCTGTCCCTATGGCAGAATTTAAAAATCGTGAATACGACAAACTTGCTAATCTCGTTCGCAATTCACTTGACATGGAATTAATTTACAGTATTCTAAACGAGGGAGTATAGCATTATGATCTCAAAAAGTATACCTCGCATTTTAATTGCCGGAACAAACAGCGGGTGCGGAAAAACCACTATCACATGTGCTATTCTTTCGGCACTCGTCTCTCGCAAAATCTCTACCGCATCTTTCAAGTGCGGCCCCGATTACATAGACCCCATGTTTCACGGCAAAATTATCGGCACATCCTCTTCAAATTTGGACCCATTTTTTTATGATGAGAACACTCTGAACGCATTGCTTGCAGAAAACAGTGAAGACATTTCTGTAATAGAAGGTGTAATGGGCTTTTATGATGGTATCACAATGCAGTCGGCAAAAGGCTCCAGCTATGACGTTGCTCGCATCACATCCACCCCCGTTATTCTCGCTGTCAATTGCAAAGGAACTGCATACTCAATCTTGCCCATCATCGAAGGCTTTGCGAAGCATAAAACCGACTTCCATCTGGCTGGCGTTATCCTAAATCAAACTTCTTCCACAACATACGCGCATCTAAAAACTTTGATCGAAACTAATCTCGGCATTTCTGTATTTGGCTACCTCCCCAAACTGCCGCCGCATCTAATTCTCGAAAGCCGACACCTGGGGCTCGTTACTCCCGCAGAGCTTGCCAATATCAAAGATACTCTTACCAACTTGGGAAAATTTGCCTCTACCACTATAGATATCGATGCCCTCATCGCGGCTGCCACCGACGCACCAGCCATCCAATATCATGACATTGCAATAGAGCCAGTTGCCTCCGCCGTAATTGCAGTTGCCCTAGACAACGCGTTTTGCTTCTATTACAAAGATTCGTTGAATTTGTTTAAAAAGCTGGGCGCAACATTGCGGTATTTTAGCCCGCTTTCCGATAGCAAAATTCCTGAAGATGCGACGGGCCTCTACTTGGGTGGGGGGTATCCAGAGTTATATCTTTCGGCACTTTCAAAAAACACCGCCATGAAAAAATCTATCCAAAACTGGATCACTTCGAATCGCCCCACCATCGCCGAATGTGGTGGCTTTATGTATCTCACTACTGAAATCGATGGATTTTCCATGGTCGCGGCTCTAGAGGGGGTGTGCCACAACACTACGAAATTAACTCGCTTTGGGTACGCCACATTTACCGCAACCACCAACAACATCTTATGCTCAGCTGGAGAATCTTTCAGAGGGCACGAGTTTCACTACTACGACTGCAATAACAACGGCACTGCTTTCGCGGCTCGCAAAGATAATGGTAAAAATTGGCTCGCGGCATATGCAACCGAAAATTTATACGCCGGATTTCCACACATCAGCTTCTATTCCAACATCAGCATCGCCAAAAATTTTATCCGCCGCTGCGCTCAATAATCAATCGCTACTATTAATATAGAAAGGTTGTAACAATATGAAMCCTATGGATATCGAAAACAAAAGTCTTGAAATCATCACCGCCGAACTAGGCGACACAAATATTTTACCCCAAAATTTGGCCGTCGTTAAACGAGTTATCCACACCACCGCTGACTTCGACTATGCCACAAACTTATGCTTCCACGACGATGCCTGCAAAATTGCTATCGACACACTAAAGCAAGGGGCAACCATCGTGACCGATACGACAATGGTTATGGCCGGAATCAACAAGCCCCTCTTAGCCAAGCTTGGCGGAGAAGTTTTCTGCTTTGTTGCCGACCCCGACGTTGCGCAAACCGCGACCGAGAGAAATCTCACCCGATCCGCAGTTGCAGTTGAAAAGGCCAGCCTCATCAAAAAGCCTCTTATATACGCTGTCGGAAACGCGCCCACTGCTCTAATCAAGTTAAACGAACTCATCRCTGCCAACAAAATTACACCCGCACTGATCATCGGCGTTCCCGTTGGCTTCGTAAATGTCGTTGAATCCAAAAACCTCATAATGCAATCTGGCGTTCCCTACATCGTTGCCAAGGGTCGCAAGGGTGGTAGCAATGTAGCTGCAGCTATTATCAATTCGCTACTCTATCAGATTGCGAGGTAACTACATCATGCATATAACAAAAACTGGAAAATCTCTTCGATGCGGATACACCACCGGCACCTGCGCCACCGCCGCTACAAAGGCCTCCGCTATAATGCTACTCACCGCTACGCCTATCGCAACTGTCACCGTCGAAACTCCTTCTGGTACGCAGCTAATTCTCCCTGTTCACGATATTACAATCACCCCAACATCTGCCTCATGCGCAATCCAAAAAGATAGCGGTGACGATCCCGACATCACAAACGGAACATATATTTATGCGACGGTTTCGAAGATCTCTGAAGCTGTCGTTACAATCGATGGAGGCGTCGGAATCGGCCGAGTCACAAAAGCTGGGTTAGATCAACCTGTTGGCAATGCCGCAATCAATAGCACCCCCCGCGCAACCATTACCGCGGCCGCTCGCTCTGTTGCAAAACAGTTTGGCTATGCCGAAGGATTCTCCGTTATAATTTCTGCTCCCGATGGCGAAGCGCTAGCAACCAAAACTTATAACAGCCGCCTGGGCATCGTGGGCGGGCTTTCCATTTTAGGAACCACTGGCATTGTCGAGCCAATGAGCGAAGATGCTATAATCGATACAATTTACGCAGAAATCAATGTAGCTTACGCCGCCGGCACCCGATATCTGGTACTCACTCCTGGCAACTATGGCCAAGATTTTATTAAGGCAACAGCAACCTTCACCGCTATAAAATGTAGCAACTACATCGGTTTAGCCATCGACTATGCTGCCAACAAAGGTTTTGCAGGAATCTTGCTTATCGGCCATGCAGGCAAATTTCTAAAACTAGCTTGCGGGATGTTTAATACGCATTCCAAGTTTGGTGACTGCCGAGCAGAGGTCATTGCCACATTCGCCGCACTCGCTGGAGCAGATACCGCCGTTATCAATGCGCTTTTGGATGCCGCCACTGCCGATCAGATGATTTCTATTATTACACAGGCTGGCGTCGCCGCTGAAGTTTTGGAAAACGTGATGACACGAATCAAATTTCATCTGGATCATCGCGTTAATTCAATATCCAACTCTATTACAACTCCTATTATGATAGAAGCTATTATGTTCACCGATAAATTTGGCGTCGTTGGTACCACATCTGCTGCAACACAATTGCTATCTTTTTGCTAATTAACATTTTTTGTCAATAATTTTTCACAACATAACCAACGGAATCGACATATTTTGCAGCAAAATTGACATAATATATTTAGTGTATATTAATTCTTTATTATCTAATACAGGAGGTTACCATGCACGTAAATATATTTTCATATTCCGACCAAGGGTGTCGACTCGCCCTAACAATAGCTAATCTATTTGAAACTGCTACTTGCTACACAACCAAAGCCTTTGCCTCTACATATGGACTCACTGCCACTAAGCGAATCTCCGCAAAGGTACGCGAAATCTTTCCTTCTTCCGATTTACTTATATTCATCGGTGCCGCTGGAATAGCTGTTCGATCTATTGCTCCTTGTATACAAAATAAAGCCACCGACCCAGCCTGTCTTGTAATAGACGATGCGGCGACGTTTGTAATTCCCATTTTGTCGGGGCACATCGGCGGCGCCAACGACCATTGCAGATCAATTGCTACCGCATTGGATGCAGTTCCTGTAATTACTACGGCCACTGATGTAAACAACAAATTTGCTGTAGATGTGTTTGCCACCAAAAATAATTTAAACATTTCCTCGATGCTTATTGCTCGCGAGGTTTCTGCCGCGATTTTAACCAACAACATACCTATCAGCTTTGCTCAAAATATTACTCTCGCCGATCCATTGCCCCTAAGCCTGACTTCCGCAGATATCGGTGATATCGGAATTTTGGTAAGTTACAGATCTTTCAAGCCCTATGCTGTTACCTTAAATTTAATYCCTCAAAATCTTGTTGTTGGAATTGGGTGTCGCAAGGGCGTTTCTGCTGCCGAAATTTCTGACGCATTTGACGAAGCTTTTGCCACGCACCATCTCTACAGCCAGGCGGTACACTCGGTTTGCTCCATCGATCTAAAAGAACAAGAATCCGGATTAGTGCAGTTTTGTGCACACCGTACTTTTCCTATCACATTTTTTACTGCAGAAGAATTGGCCAATACCCCAGGTGAATTTACTTCKTCTRATTTTGTACAATCAGTCACCGGCGTTGATAACGTATGTGAACGCGCAGCTGTTAGAGGAAGTGATGGCCCATTAATTCTCAAAAAATTTTGCAAGCACGGAGTTGCTATTGCGGTCGCTGCCGCAAAAAAAGTTGTCCAGTTTAATTTTCCCGATACAATATCTCATGAATAGGAAAAGGTGTGGGTTATATTGAAAAACAAAATCTGTATATTTGCTGGAACCACCGAGGGTCGCATCTTAGCTGAAACCCTCACCAATCTCGGCGTCGACGTTACAGCTTGCGTTGCCACAGAATATGGCGAAAGCCTCGTTACCGCAAACACAGTAATTGCCGAACGCCTAGACTCCATGGCAATGGCGACGCTGTTCTTAACGCAAAATTTCGAAATTGTAGTTGACTGTACGCATCCCTACGCCACTGCTGTTACAGAAAATATCATGACTGCTTGCTCGGCGACCAATACAGAATATCTGCGAGTAAATCGAGACAGTATCGATTCTTACACTTCTATTCCCGACATGACTTGCGCCGTTGATTATTTGCGATCCACTTCTGGCAATATTCTTTCCACTATTGGATCCAAAGAACTTTCTTCATTTGCGGACTGCGGATTTTTAGACAGACTTTTTGTTCGTGTATTGCCTATTTCATCTTCGCTCGATGCTTGCCAAAATATAAATTTACCTCCGTCTCACATCATTGCCATGCAGGGGCCTTTCTCTTACGAACTCAATAAGGCGATGATCGAAGCTCTAGATATCAAAATATTGCTTACGAAGGATGGCGGCGCCGTTGGTGGATTTGCTGAAAAAGTGGCTATCGCAGCCGACTTGGGCCTAGACCTCGTTGTAATTCGCAAGCCTGCGCAACAAGCGGGGGTATCTCTTACAGCTGCAACAAAAATGCTCTCCAAACGATTCGGCGCTACAACCAAAACCCGCGTGTCCATTATTTCTTGCGGCTTAGGCAATCCCAATCTTCTCACTGCAGAAGCCTCGGAGCACATYGCGGCTGCGGAGCTAATCATCGGTGCGCCACGTCTAATTAAAAATTTTGAGTCTCTCAATACAAAAATGATTGCTGAAATATATGCCGAAAAGATTGCCGACATAATTTCTAATCATGCGCATCTCCAAAACATTGCTGTTCTATTTTCTGGAGATATCGGATTTTATAGCGGCGCTACAAAATTATTTAGCCACCTTACCGAAGTAACCGTTGTTCCTATTTGCGGAATCAGCTCACCGGTTTACCTCTGCTCCAAGCTACAAATTCCCTGGCAAGATGTAAAACTAGTCAGCCTACACGCTGGCAACTGCAATATTGTTTCTGCTGTTCGCGATCATAAAAAAGTATTTACACTCTTGGGAGGCGATCGCGACGCACATTACTTATGCGAAACGCTAATAAAATTTGGATTTGGCAAAATTAGACTTTACATTGGCGAATATTTGTCGTATAATAAGGAAGTTATCACTAGCGGTACGGCTTTGGAATTGATACAAAAAAAGTTCGATTCACTAACAAGCGCACTAATTGTAAACGATGATGCTTGCCTGACCACTCGCTTTGGTATATGTGATCACTCATTTGTACGAGTGGATAACGTACCGATGACAAAAGCCGAAGTGAGGGCTGTCTCGCTCTCTAAACTCCAACTGTCTCCCGATTCTATTGTTATGGATATCGGAGGTGGAACGGGTTCTGTTAGTGTGGAAATCGCACTCAACGTTCCTAATGGCAAAGTATTTACTATTGAAAAAAATATCAAGGCCATCGCAGCTGTTAGAGAAAACAAATTTAAGTTTCATGTGGATAACTTAGAAATCATTGAGGGAGTTGCTCCAGCAGTTTTAGAGCCCTTAGATGCGCCAACACACGCCTTTATCGGTGGAAGCTCTGGCAATCTAAAGTCTATTGTAGATGCGATTCTGGCCAAAAATGCCTCGACACGATTTGTTCTTAATGTAGTCTCTTTAGAAACATTAACACAAGCAATTGAGCTTACCAAATCTTTTAGTTATAGAGAAGTAGTTCACATGTCTGTCGCACGCACAAAAGAAGTCGGTAATTATAATCTAATGATGGCAGCTAACCCCATCTATATCATTACTTTTGGCAACTATAGTCCAAAAAATGACGAATAACGAATGAAAAATGTAGTTCAGTAATGTAACAAACGTAGTAATGTATGGAAAATGTATTTAAGCAGCAGTAGTTACAGATAGTATATCTATCTGTCGTTACTGCTTCTTCTGTTGCTGTTATAAAGGAGGATTTCTATGAACAAAATGGCAATGGCTTTAGCCAAATCACGCATCGATAATATCGCTATGCCTCTTGGAGGATTAGGAAAATTAGAAGATATACTTATAAAATGTGCCGGGATTTTTGGAACCGCAGACTTTACTTTCAATAAAAAAGCTGTAATCGTTTTATGCGCCGATAACGGAATCGTGGCTCAAGATGTTACGCAAACCGGCCAACATGTCACCAAAATTGTTGCCGAGAATATGACCGATGGCAAAGCTTCGATCGCCATACTTTGTAAACAAGCAAAGGCAGATCTCTTTGTAACCGACATAGGTATGACCACCGATAGTGACAATCCCAAAATTTTTAACAAAAAAGTAGCGTATGGAACTCGCGATTTTTCTGTCGAGCGAGCCATGACTCTCGACGAAGTAAATACCGCTATATCTGTAGGCATCGGCGGAGTGGCAAAATTAAAATGGCAACAATACAATCTCATTGCAACTGGGGAGATGGGCATCGGCAATACCACAACCAGTAGCGCCATTGTTGCAGCATTATTTGGCACAGACGCAATCGCTGTAACCGGCAAAGGGGCGGGGCTTAGCACCAAAGGTCTTTTACATAAAATCGATGTAATAAATAAGGCAATCGCATTGCATCAACCCAACCCTGCGGATCCTTTTGACGTTCTTTCGGCTGTTGGCGGTCTCGACATCGCTGGGCTAGTAGGAGTATATCTCGGTGGCGCGATACACAGAATCCCTATCCTAATCGACGGATTTATTTCTGCGACTGCCGCATTGTTAGCAACACGAATTAATCCTGCGGCCAAAGATTTTATGTTCGCTACACATGTTTCATCCGAACCAGCTACCAAAATGGTATTAGACGCGATCGGGCTCGAACCATTTTTGTTTTTGGATATGCATCTCGGAGAAGGCACCGGTGCCACTATGGCATTTCCATTATTTGATATGGCACTAAAAATCTACCGCGAGATGAGCAACTTCGCTCAAATCAACGTCAAAAAATATGTGCCCCTATCATAAAATTTACTCTGAAAGGAAAAATCTATGTTCACATTAATTTTGGGAGGCGCGGCTAGCGGTAAGTCCGAATATGCCGAAAGTCTATGCGTTCACACTACAGAGAAAAAGCTATACGTCGCCACAATGCAACCTTTTGGATCAGAAGCCATCGAACGCATCGCTCGGCATCATCACCTCAGGTCTACAAAAGGTTTTGATACCCTAGAAAAATATGTTCAATTAGAAGAGTTTGCCGACAGATCGTATCACACCATCTTAGTCGAGTGCCTTTCCAATCTTGTTGCCAACGAATTTTTTAGCTACGACAACTTTGAAGATAACATCAAGCGCGGCATCAACTCCATGGCTTCTCAGTGCCAAAATTTTATATTGGTTAGCAACAAGGTTTTTTCTGATGGCTACACCTATGAGCCTCTCACCATAGAATATACTCATGAGCTGGCTTCGCTAAATCAATACTTCGCCGCCAAGGCTGATTCTGTAATCGAAGTGGTCTATGGCATTCCGGTTGCACTAAAAGGCTCTTTTTGCCACAATTCACCTCTGCTTCCCTAAAATACCACTATCCAAGTCTTGCAAATTAATATAAAATATACCTACCTAGGAGTGATCTGCAATGGTCAGTTTTATAATTTGCTTTTCTATGTACTCGATCATACCGACCCCACAAGTTGCTTGGACCGACAAGGCCCTCAAAAATTGTTTTTACTTTTATCCGTTAATCGGCCTGTTGATCGGAGCAATCTGGTATGCCATGTACTACTTACTTTCAGGATTTAACGCAAACTTTACCGCAATTGTTTTGCTACTCATACCCATCATTATTTCTGGTGGGATTCATTTTGATGGCCTAATCGACACCTGCGACGCTACATTCTCATATGGTGATCCCGCAAAGAAATTGACAATTCTCAAAGACCCTCACGTTGGAGCCTTTGGGATTATTTCTGCAGCCACTTACTTACTTATGTTATTTGGAGTATACAGCCAAATTATATCCAACAACCAGCTAATCGGAGTGGTGCCATTTATTTTTGCACTCAGTCGATCTCTTGGCGCACTCCCATTATTATATCTAAAGCGAGCCAAACCAGACGGCCTTGGAGCAACTTTCGCAAATGCCGCCGATACTTTTGTTGTGCTTGCTTTATTGCTATGGACCGCTATTTTGTTTGCCATCATCTGCGTTCTCAATTTATATGTCGGTCTTCTGTTGATTCTTGTCTGTACAATCTTTTTAGCAATCTTTATTCCATATGCAACCAAGCAGTTTGGAGGAATGACCGGCGATTTGGCCGGGTTTATCACTTCTTCTCTCGAACTTTTATTACCGCTTTCAATAGCCATAGGAGGAACTTTTTTATGATTTTTATTACCGGGGGCATTTGTCAAGGCAAAACAGAATTTGCCAAAACTTTCAATCTCAATATAATAGACAACTTTGAATCGCTTGTTCGAGAATGGATCAACACTTCTGCAGACATCGATGCCCACATAGCTGATATACTCGCAACGCCCGATCTCGTCGTTATATGCACCGAAATTGGCTGCGGCATTATTCCGCTAGATAAGCAAGAACGGCAATGGCGGGAGGCTGTCGGTCGAGCTGCCTGCAAACTCGCTGCCGCGGCAACTCAGGTTTTTAAACTAGAAGCCGGAATTCCTATACAGATTAAGTAGGTGCCCTCTATGAATGTCTACTTTGTACGCCACCTCAAAACACTCGGCAATTACGAAAAACGTTATATCGGCTCCACTGATCAAGACTTATTTCAGCCAGCTTCTCAGTCTATTACCGCTAATTTGCCCGCAACACCAACGCATATCTTTACCAGCCCCTTAAAACGTTGTCTACAAACTACTCTTTTGCTATATCCCAATTCACCTTACATTACAGTCGACGCACTCCGCGAAATAGATTTTGGTAAATTCGAAAACAAAACCTATGACGAACTAAAGCATAATGAGAACTATCGCAACTTTATTGCAGGCATAGACGACACTTCTGGTGGCGAAAGCATAGGTGCCTTCAAGTCTCGATGCGTTGCAGCATTTCTTAAAATTACGGCAGCTCTCCCACTCTCTTCTACCATCGTAATTGTCTGCCATGGTGGCACCGTCATGGCAATCATGGAATCTCTCGACTCTGCGCATCTAAATTTTTATGACTATCAACTTGCTAACGGTCACTCTATCTTATGCTCTTGGGATGGTCTGATATTAAGGAGGACTAATTTATGAACTTTGTAATTTTAATAGCATTTGGTCTAGACGCACTATTTGGAGACCCTGCTTATATTCCACATCCTGTTTCTATGATAGGCAAATTAATTACCAAAACCGAAAAGTATTTGCGAGAACGTATTCCAGATGAAGTTAGGGCCGGCGCATATCTCGTTGCCATAGTATGCTCCATATCATTTTTCGTACCGCTTATCATTTTGGCAGTGCTCCACGCCTTTAATCCATGGGTGGCCCTCGCTGTCGACATCTTTTTTTGTTTCCAAATATTGGCTGCAAAATCTCTCAAAACTGCAGCGCTACGAGTATTTGATGCCGTTTCTTGTGGCAAACCCAACGAAGCCCGCAAAGCTTTATCTCACATAGTAGGTCGCGATACCAAAAATCTCGATCGAGACGGCGTTATTAAAGCCACAATCGAAACCGTTTCCGAAAACACAACCGATGGCGTTGTTGCACCTCTATTTTATATGGCCATTGGAGGTGCCCCACTGGCATTTATGTATAAAGCAATCAATACAATGGATTCTATGATCGGATACAAAAACGATAAATATTTACTATTCGGCAAATGCGCCGCAAAAGTTGATGACCTCGCTAACTTTTTACCTGCTCGAATAGCCGCCTTGCTTATGATTGCCGCTTCCGCTTTCCTTAGCCTCGACCCAAAAAATGCCTTCAAAATTTACATCAGAGATCACAAAAAACATGCCAGCCCCAACTCTGCACACACCGAAGCGGCTTGCGCCGGAGCATTGGGCATACAATTGGGAGGCGATGCGACCTACAATGGCGTTGTTGTTCACCGACACACAATAGGCAACTCATTGCGCCCTGTTCAAACCTCCGATATCAAACGCGCCATCCAGCTAATGTATCTCACTTCCATTTTGATGCTCATTTTTTCTATTATCTAGTATAATATCGCAGAGCATCTAATAAATATATGAAATAAAATAGAAAGGAACCAATRCAATGATTCAYGGTGGAGATATTTATACCTTCGAAGCTCTCACWGGTCAAAAACCTCTCGATTTTTCAGAAAACACCAACCCTCTAGGGCTTCCCTCTGCTGTGCAAAMCGCCATAACGGCTTCTGTAAACCAATACTCATCATATCCCGATCCCAATTGCAGAACTCTCGCTCAAGCTACTGCACAGTATTATAACATCAACGCAGCGCACATACTCTTCGGAAACGGTGCYGCCGATCTCATTTTCAAAATTGCATACTATCTCAATTCTACTCCGGCAGTAGTTCTTGCTCCCACATTTTCAGAATACGAACTGGCTCTCAAAAATGCCGGTTCTCCTGTAGAGCATTATCACCTCTCTTCAGCAGACAATTTTGCAGTTCACGATGATATCGCCATATACGCAACTGGCAAAGTAGTCTTTATTTGTAATCCCAATAACCCCACAGGTCAGCTATGCTCCATATCCCTTTTAGAAAAGATCGCCGCAAATGCCAAGCTACTCATCATCGACGAATGCTTTATCGACTTCGTCTCACCTGATTCTAGCTTTGTTACAAAATTTACACAATACCCTAACGTCATAATACTAAAAGCGTTCACCAAAATTTTTGCCATGGCCGGAATTCGACTTGGCTTTTGCATATGCTCAAACCCCTCCATTCTTTCAGCCATCAATGCGCAAGGCCAGCCATGGAGCGTATCGACTGTTGCCCAGGTAGCTGGAGTTGCCTGCTTTGAGGACCCAGAATACATCCGCAGTAGCCTGGCCCTAATTAATACGGAGCGCAAATTTTTAGAGACCGAATTGGCAAATTTAGGATTTACCGTTTTCAAAAGTGTCGCAAATTACATTCTATTTAAAACTGACATTGCTATAGCTAGCCAGCTCATGCCACACGGCATCATGATCCGCGACTGCAGCAACTACATCGGCCTAGATAATAGCTACTATCGCATTGCCGTCAAAACTCACGAACACAATTTACAACTACTCAATGCTCTACATTCTTTTATCAGGTAATACTTTTTTCTCGCTATTCTATTATTTAACGGCAAAGAAATAATCCGCCAACTGATACCCATTTTCAAAAAATCGCCCCGACTTTGTTGCTTCAGCAAATACCTTTGCATTATCAGTTTCCTTCTTTGCCGTGCTATCATATAATACATACGGCACCGCTCCGCTTGCATGAGTCCTCATACTCACCGGCGTCTCATGATCTGGCAATACCAAAACTCGGTAATCCTCTCCAGATGCCAAAAAGTAATCCAATATCGGTTTCAAAATCTTTGCATCAATCTCCTCGAGCGACTTAATTTTCCCATCCAAATCTCCCTGATGCGAACACTCGTCTGGCCCCTCCACATGCAAATACACAAAGTCGTTCCCATCTTCAAATGCTCGTATTGCAGCCAACGCCTTTCCAACATAATTTGTATGCAGTGTTCCCGTTGCCCCCACCACATCTATTGCCTCCAATCCCGCGCAGACTCCGATTCCTTTTATCAAATCTACTGCAGATATTGTAACACCCTTCACTCCATATTTTTCATAAAACGATGCCAACTGCGGCTTCTTACCCTGCCCCCAAATCCAAATTGAGTTTGCAGGATTCAATCCCTTCTCCACTCGCGCAATATTTACAGAATGCGCAGATAACAGCTCGTAACTCTCCTTCATCATTTCTCTAATCTCTTTGTTCGCCGGCAAATATTCCCCTATCACCTTCGTCAATATATCATGCGGTGGCGTGAGCACTGTTTTATCATCCCCCTTGTCCACAATCATGCAATGCCTATAGCTAACTCCAGGATAAAACTTTGCCTTATCAAAATGCGCATCAATCGCCCTGATCAACTCTCTCGCTTCCTCTGTGGAAATATCTCCCGCACTATGGTCAACCATCTCCAACTCTTCATACGCACCCGCTCCTGCTAGCGTTACCACATTACATCTAAATGCCACATCAGAATCCGACATCTCAATCCCCATGCTCGCAGCCTCTAGTGGCGCCCTCCCCGTTAGATACACTCGCGGATCAAACCCCATAATCGCTAGGTTTGCAGCGTCACTTCCTGGTGCAATGCCTTCGGGGATAGTTTGCACTAACCCGACTTCTCCCACTGCTGCTATCGAATTTATATTCGTTAA
>NZ_ABEQ01000060.3 GCF_000171335.1 Candidatus Epulonipiscium viviparus | reverse complement strand
TTTTTGGCGCATCGTTGAGGCTGTCAAGATCATCATGGCGATTCGCACGTTGGGGAGTTTACAGAATTTTTGATGACACCATATTTTAGAAATGCGACTAATTCTGTTGCCACCATTTCGGCACAGTTTTCTTCGCTTTCTGGAGTTGATGCGACTTCTAGCACTGCAGCTTCGGCAGTTTTTGCAGTTGTAGCACCTTTCACAACGGTGTCTATGGCTGCTTTTATTATTGCATCAAATTTCGCATCACCAACTTTTGCACCAGTTGCGATGACATCAAATCCATTAGCTACTTTTTAGATTAATCTGACTTTTACCATTCCTGGAATCTGCTCCAATAGCGAAATTATTTTTGGCGCATCGTTGAGGCTGTCAAGATCTACCACTGTGTATGCTATTTCGCCGCGAGATTTGTTGATCATATTGTCGATGTTCAAATTTTCATCTGCAAGAATATTGGTGACCTGACCAACCATTTTCGGAATGTTTTTATGGATCAGTGTGATGCGTGGCTTATTGATATATGGTGATTCGCACGTTGGGAAGTTTACAGAATTTTTGATGACACCATATTTTAGAAATGCGGCTAATTCTGTTGCAGCCATTTCGGCACAGTTTTCTTCGCTTTCTGGAGTTGATGCGCCCAAGTGAGGAATGCAGATTACATTTTGAAGATTGAGCAGCTCGGCTGTTGGAAAATCTGTTACGTATTTGGCAACGATGCCAAGGTCTAACGCAGCGATTAATGCCGTGTTGTCTACTAATTCTCCTCTTGAAAAATTTAAAATTCTACAGCCAGGTTTAATTTTTTCGAACATCGCCTGATTGAACATATATTTGGTAGAGGCCTGATACGGAACATGTAGAGTAAGATAATCTGCTTGACCAATTGCTTTGTCCAGATTTTCTACGATTTTTACACCATTATTTATGAGGAGCGCAGAGGTAACAGATAGATATGGATCATAGCCAATTACTTTTAAACCCAGCGATAACGCAGCGTTAGCAACTAGAACTCCGATGGCTCCAAGACCAGCTACCACAAGCGTTTTGCCAGATATTTCCGGTCCAATAAATGCTTTCTTGCCCTTTTCTACAACTGCAGCTATGTCGGCTTCGGCAGCTAACGTTTGTGTCCATGTTGTACCCGCAATAATTTCGCGCGACGCTAGCAATAAGCCAGCCAGTGTCAGCTCTTTTACAGCGTTTGCATTAGCTCCGGGAGTGTTAAATACGACAATTCCTTGTTCGGTACATTTTTCGATTGGAATATTATTTGTCCCAGCCCCAGCACGAGATATCGCTAGCAAATTAGGGGCTAATTCCATATTATGCATTGATGCGCTTCTAACCATGATTGCTTCCGGAGCAAGAGCATCGGGCGTGACAACAAAATCTGTATTTTTTAATTTATCAGTACCTTTATTAGAAATTTCATTTAATGTCAGAATATTGAACATTTAATTTTCCTCCTCAAAAGTTTTCATAAGCGCAACTAACTTTTCTACACCTTCTATTGGCATGGCATTATAGATAGAAGCCCTCATTCCGCCAACTGTTCTGTGACCTTTTAAATTGACAAACCCCAAAGACTCGGCCTGCTTGATAAATTTAGCATCTAATTCTTTTGTTGGCAAAACAAACGGAACATTCATCAACGATCTATCTTCAGGTCTAACAGTACCTTTAAACAATTTGCTGTTGTCTAAATAATCATATAAAATAGCAGCTTTTTTCTTGTTGAGCGCATACATATAGTCGATGCCGCCCAATTTTTTAGCCCACTTAAATACCAATCCTGCAAAGTATATGGAGTATGTTGGCGGGGTGTTATACAAAGACTTTTCGGCTGCATGCGTGCTATATTGCAACATTGTTGGAGTGATATCTTGGTGCTTGCCGATCAGGTCATTGCGTACGATGGCGATAGTTACCCCTGCTGGTCCAAGATTTTTTTGCGCACCTGCAAACACGATTCCGAATTTAGAAATATCGTATGGCTCAGCCAAAATATTTGAGCTCATATCTCCAACCAAAGGCACGCCGTTTGTATCTGGCAATTTATCATTTGGTATATGCGTTCCATAAATGGTATTATTCAGAGTTAAATATACGTAATCTGCATCTTTATCAAAAATCGTTGCAGGCAAAGCTGGAATATGGTTAAAAACCGTATCTTCAGAAGAGGCAACAACATTAACCGAACCATATTTCTTGGCTTCTGCAATGGCCCTTTTGCTCCACTGCCCCGTATTGACATAATCAGCTTTTTTGGAACCGACTAACAAGTTTAGCGGTACCATAGCAAATTGCGTGCTTGCTCCTCCTTGTAAAAACATTACGCTATAGTTATCTGGAATGTGCATCAATTCGCGTAAATTAGTTTCTGCAGTAAAAATTATATCCTCATAAACTTTTGAGCGATGACTCATTTCCATTACAGACATTCCGCTATCTGCATAGCAAACAAATTCTTTCTGCGCTTCCTCTAATACTTCTAACGGAAGCATACTTGGCCCTGCTGAAAAGTTAAAATATCTTTGCATGTAAATTCCTCCTAAAAATTTTAGTTTGTGAAAATGTTTTGTCTAATTTACCAGATTAGTGTAGTTCATAATTGGGGTTAATAATGTTCAGAGTGATTCCGGAAGTTGTGAAAACTTTTTTGTCTTTGGTCACAAAAATCGCTTCTGTTGCAGGCAAATTTTCTATAAAATTGAGACCATCTTCGAGCCCCATGGCAAAGGCAGCGGTGGATAAGCAGTCACACTCTAAAGAATTGATACCAATAACACTAACACTTGCTAAGTTATTGACAAGCGGGTATCCTGTTTTGGTATTTAAAATGTATGTTTGGTCATAAACTTCGGAAGTTACCATCGATTCATTGTTTAAAAATATGGCAGCAAAAGCTTCGCCGACGTGTGCAAATGGATCTTGAATGTATATTGCAATGTTTTTGCTGCCTATAACATATATATTGCCTCCAATATTAATGAGAGCGTCTTCAACACCAGCCATTTGTAACTCCTGACAGACTAAATCTGTTAGATATCCTTTTGCAATGCTATTAAAATCTAATTGCATATTTTCGTATTGAAAAGTTACAGTGCGAGCAGCCTTATTTACGAATACATTTTTATAATTTACCAAATTGAGAGCTGCTAATATTTCTGGATTTGTTGGAACTCCTCTTTGCCATAATGTACTGAGAGGTGCGATAGTAATGTCAAAGGCGCCTTTTGTTAAATTGCTATAATAGAGTCCTCTTTCTATTAGATAAAAAATTTCTGGCGAGAGCTCTTTGTCTACAAGAGAGGTTTGTTGAATCAGCTTATCATCTAGTGAGTGTAAGAGAGCAAAACAATTATCGATAACCTCTTCATGTCTGTCATCATAGACGGCAATTGTTACGAATGTATTTCTCAAAAATTCGGTGCGTTTAATTACAGGCTTTGCTAATAAATTTGGAGCAATCATTATAAATGTAATTATATAAATTAAGAGTTTCATAATTCGTCCTCCATACCTTGCAATATATGGCAAAGTATACCCGATATTACGTAAGTTATTCACATGTTAGTCGATTAAGTGGCTAATAACAAATTTAGAAGGAAAAAAATGGCAACAATACCATATAAAATCTATCTAGAAGAAGATGAAATGCCAAAGCCATGGTATAACCTGAGAGCTGATATGAATTGTCTCAATTATATGCAGACGGGCTTACCAAATCTACCTAATTTATAGAAAAACATGAGCAACCGCAAACTTTCACTTGTGGTTGCTTTTAATTTTGTATTCATAATAAAAAATTTTATGGATAAGAAMGCAATGAATTACGCAAAATACAACCAAAGGGAGTGAGTGAAAATGGAGTATGCAGTTATAGATTTAGGGTCTAACACTATTAGATTATGTATTTACCGTAAAGAGGGCAATGATTTTGTACGTTTATTAAATACTAAAGAAACTGTTGGGTTAGCAGGATATCGCAAAAACGGAGAACTAACTCAATCTGGGGTTAATATAGCTTCAAATACACTCAATATGTTTAAGAATACGTTATCGATTATCAATGTGAAACAATTATTTGTATTTTCAACCGCATCTCTTAGAAATGTTACAAACAGCGTCGAGGTGGTTGCTGAAATTGAAAAACGAACAGGCTTTGAGATAGATTTACTATCTGGCAAAATGGAGGCTGAGCTGGGGTTTTTGGGGGCCTCAAAAAGCAATAAGTTAAAAACAGGTCTACTTATCGATATTGGTGGTGGAAGCACCGAATTGTTAGAATATGTAGATGGGCAGGAAGTTGACTGCATTAGCTTGCCAATAGGATCTTTATCTCTATATTCAATGTTTGTTAATGATATTATACCCAATAAAAAAGAGCAGAAATCTATGTGTGAACATGTCCGCAATCTTCTACAAGACGTAGAATTTATTCAAAATAAACGCATTGATACGATATTAGGAATAGGAGGTTCTCTTCGTACAATAAAAAAAATGTGTGCTAGAAAATATGGTGTCAAAGGAAAATTTTTTGATACAGCTGAGCTATATAATTTATTAGAATTTATACAAGAATACAAAAAAGCAAGCACTAATTTGATACTAAAAGTTGCACCCGAAAGACTGCACACTACTATCCCTGGTCTAATTATAGCTAAGGAAATTACGAAATATATAAGTGCAAAAAAAATTATAGTTAGTAATTTTGGCTTACGCGAAGGATATTTGTATCATCAGCTTGGAGGAGAAATCTATGACTAGAAACTACATGCAAAACAGGGAATTATCTTGGTTAAATTTCAATGATAGGGTTTTAGATGAAGCAGATGATAAGACTGTTCCAATAGGAGAAAGATTAAAATTTATTTCAATATTTTCTAATAATCTAGATGAATTTGTGATGATTCGCGTTGGAGGACTGTTTGACCAACTGATAACAGATGCAAATAAAAAAGACAAAACCGGAATGACTGCAGAAGATCAACTGAATGCTATATATCTCAAATTAGGCTATCTCTACAAAAAAAGGGATAGCATTTATCGTGATGTTAATACGCAGCTAAAGGATTACAGCATCCATGGTCTGGAAATTAAAGATTTAAACAAAGAAGAAATGGAAATAGTGAAGGCATATTTTAACGAGCACCTAACACCTATTTTGTCTCCGGCAATTGTAAGCAAGCATTCACCGTTTCCGCAGTTATATAACAATATGCAAGCGATTATTTTGCGACTGCAAAAAGAAAATAAAATTAAACATGGCATTATAACCTTYCCYTCTAATTATCCCAAAATCATATATCTCAATCCAGAAAAAACTAGATATATATTAACAGAATATGTGATATTGAAATTTGCTCATAAACTATTTAAAAAGTTTACGATGTTAGACTCGAGTATAATTCGGCTAACTCGAAATGCTGATATCAATTTAGATGAAGAAATAAACGATGAAGACGAAGATTACGTCGATCATATTAAATCATTGCTGCGCAAACGTGGTCGACTGGCTCCGGTGCGATTAGAGCTATCAAATGATTTGGAAAAAGAAACCATGAAGCTTTTAAAAAAATCGTTAAAATTGCCTGAGAAGTATTTTTTAATTACTAGCAGTCCAATGGATTTTAGCTATGTGTCAGATTTATTTAAGATGTTACCAAAAGATATTGTAGAAAAAATCACATATAAAAAAATATCGGCGCAGCTATCACCCAGCATTGATATTAATCAATCCATAATGAAACAAATTCGGGATCAAGATTTATTGCTATCTTATCCATACGAAAGCATCATGCCATTCTTAAAACTGCTAAAAGAAGCTGCAAGTGACCCAAAAGTTATATCTATTAAAATTACAATTTATAGAATGGCCCCCAAAACAAGAATCGTGGATTATTTATGCCGAGCTGCCGAAAATGGTAAAAGTGTATTTGTAATTATGGAGCTTCGGGCCAGATTTGATGAAAGCAACAACATCAATTGGTTTGAGAAATTAAAAGAAGCAGGATGTACCGTCATATTTGGACTTGAATATTTTAAGGTTCATTCAAAAGTCTGTTTAATTTCGTTTATGGAAGATTCTGGCGAAATTACTTATATTTCTCAAATCGGAACCGGAAATTATAATGAAGTTACGGCCAAAGTTTATACGGACCTTTCTCTTATGACTGCTGATCAAAATATCGGGCAAGATATTGATAGCTTTTTTAAGAATATCCCTACAGAAAATTTAAATGGAACGTATAAATGTATTGTTGTCTCACCGTTTGCCTTCAAAAATAAGTTAATTTTACTAATCGATAGAGAAATTGAAAAGCAACATCAAACTCAAAACGGTCGTATTATTATGAAAATGAATTCTCTGACAGAATCAGATATCATCGATGCGCTTGTAAAAGCTTCTAGAGCAGGTGTCAAAATTGATTTGATTATACGCGGAATATCTTGTTTGTTACCAAATATTAAAGATTCTAGTGAAAATATTTACATTACTAGTATTGTGGGTAGATTTTTAGAGCACTCCAGATTGTATGTATTTGGACAACCTGATGATATGCAAATCTATATTTCGTCTGCAGATTGTATGCCCCGAAATTTGGAAAAACGTGTTGAAGTCGCTGCGCCTATTTATGATAGCAAAATCAAAAACCATATTTATGAAACTCTAGAAGTGATGCTAAAAGATAATACAAAAGCCAGATTTATGACTTCAGCCGGAGAATATGTGCGCAAAGAATTCGATGATGCCATGGACTCTCAAATATATTTTATTAACGAGGCCTACAAAAATGCTGGGCAAGAATTACCTTACTAAATTAAAGGGTACGCCTGAGTTTTATTGCTCTAGTGTACCTTTTGATATTTATACTTAGAGAGTTGCTGTAGAATAACAAAATTCAAATTTTCATACGACACGCATGTAGTAATTATAGTAATCGTCATACTAAGTATATACATAACTTTCGCATCAGCTGCGGTGGCATGAGTCATATTGGCAACAGTAACTTTTACATCAGCTGCGGTGGCATGAGTCATATCTTTTGTAACTGAGAACTAGATGACAATAATTTATAAAATATTTATTATAATTGTAATACTAATAAAGACTATTTTGGTTATTTTTACATAATTTTACAATTGTTTTTATAAATTAATTAATTTATCTATTGACTAAATCCGGTTTTTCACGTATAATGCTGTATAGTGCTTTAAAAAAATTCTCCGTAAGATATGCTAAAAGCACAATGCCGCAACCGGAGGGGAGTGAAAATATATGTCAGAGGTTACTGTTCGCGAAAATGAATCTTTAGATAGCGCTCTTCGTCGTTTCAAAAGAAACTGTGCAAAAGCTGGAATAATGCAAGAAATTCGCAAAAGAGAACATTATGAAAAACCTAGTGTGAAACGCAAAAAGAAATCAGAAGCAGCACGCAAAAAAAATAGACAATTTTAGTTTAAGAATAGGTCCCTCATGTTTTTGGTGTGGGACTTATTTTTTTTTTACAATAGGAGCAGTTATGAATGAGAATATAAAAAATAAATTAGAATATGATAGGTTGATAGAACATTTAAAAACTTATGCAACAAGTTCTTTAGGCAAGATGTTAATCGACACACTGTCGCCGAGTCCATATATTAAGGTGGTGCAAAAGCGCTTAGACGAAACAAAAGAAGCAATCAGTTTGCTTGCAAATACTATTCCACTACAGGGTGTTGGAAATATTCAAAATATTATAGAACAAGTAGAAAAAGGAATAGTTTTAGATTGTTCAAACCTTGTTCAAATAAGTGACTTTTTATATGGAGTTCGAAAGGTGATAAACTTTTTTGCAGATAAAGAAGCATACACACCTATTTTAGCGAGTTATTCCAAATCTCTTACTGCCTTGAAAAATATTGAAGACGATATAAATCAAAGTATTACAAAAGGTAGAGTTGATATCAATGCGTCGAAAGAACTTAAACGTATACGCCGCCATATAGATATCGAACAAAGCAAAATAGAAGAAAAATTACAAAAATTTATAACTATAAATAAAAAATATTTAGAAAGTACTATTATTACAAAACGCCAAGATCGTTTTACTATTCAAGTAAAAGCAGCGTATAAAAATCAGGTAACTGGTACACAAATAGATAAATCCAATAAAGGAAATACTATTTTTATAGAACCTCAAATTATTCAGAAACACACTTCTGCTCTAATTTCACTAAAAGCTGAAGAAGAATTAGAAGAATATAAAATACTAGCAATGCTGACGGAGATTGTTAATTCTAAATTACAAGAAATCAAACTTAATGTCGAAGTCATTGCAGAATATGATTTAATTTTTGCTAAGGGTAAGTACGCTATAGCCATAGATGCAGCAATGCCGAAAATCAACGTTGATGGATATACAAAAATTATTGCAGGAAAACATCCGCTATTAGAAGGAAATGTTATACCGCTTGATCTAGAAATCGGAGATACCTACAGCGCATTAGCAATAACGGGACCAAATGCTGGCGGAAAAACTGTAGTGCTTAAGACGGTTGGCCTATTGACAATCATGACTCAACTTGGATTATTTATTCCTGCCAAAGACAATAGTCATATTGCTATCTATTCAAAAATTTTTGTAGACATTGGAGATAATCAGAGCCTTGAAAATTCATTAAGCACATTTTCGTCGCATATAAAAAACCTTGCGACAATCATAAAGCAAGCCGATAAACAAACACTAGTATTATTAGACGAATTAGGCAGCGGAACAGATCCAAACGAAGGAGCGGCACTTGCCATTGCCATCTTGGAAGAGTTGTATAAAAAGCAAACTACTATTATTGTCACTACTCATTATGGYGAAATTAAAAATTATAGCAAATCTCACCCCGATTTTAATACTGCTAAAATGGAATTCAACGAAGAAACTCTTGAGCCATTATATAAATTAGTAATAGGAAAATCCGGAAAAAGTAATGCGCTATATATTTCCCAAAAAATGGGTGTACCAAATCATGTTATCGAAAGAGCTGCAGGATACATTAAAGATAAAAACTACAATTTCGAAAAAATAGAACGCAAAGTCAAGAAGATAGAAATTGAATACACAACCGTCGAGTTCCAAAAGGGAGACAAAGTATTGCTTCTCGATAAAAATATAGAAGGTATTGTTTATCAAGGACAAGATAAGGAAAGAAATGTTGCGGTCTTTATAGAAGATAATGGTGAAATTATCAAAGAATATGACAAACGAATTAAACTTATTGTCGCAGCAGATAAATTGTATCCAGACGGCTATGACATAGATAGTTTATTTGTAGACTTCAAAATTCGTAAGCAAGAACGAGATATCGCACGAGGTTCTAAAAAAGCGTTAAAGAAGATTCAAAAAGAAATCAAAAATCAAAAATCATAAATAAATTCRATTTTGGGGTGCTATTTATGCATTCCAAAGTATTTTTTAGTATATGTTTGGATTTTTAGGAATAAGTATTAATTAGTTAAGGGAATAAATTTTAATTTGAATACTTGTCCTAAATATAGCATAATATGTATTGAAAGGGGAAAGTTATGAGCCAACGGTTAACAATAAAAGAACTAACCAAAACGTTTAAAAACTTTATATCATCAATCGATGGAGTAGAAGAATCAATAATTGGACTCCCCCTAATAACTATCATTGGTGAAGATAACCTACGAGTTGAAAATTTTTCTAGTATAATAGAATATAACCAAGAGATTATTAGACTTAAAACCAAGATTGGTGTTATTTCTATCATAGGAAAAAATTTGTTAGCCAAAAGTATGACCAAAGAAGAAATAGTAATACGAGGTAAAATATCTGGAGTAAATTTAAATTAACACTCCCCAAAACAAGGAGGAAGATAAAAGATGTTTGTATACTTATGGAATTATTTAAAAGGATACGTTATAGTAGAAATCAGTGGAGAACGGATCGAAAAACTACTAAATGGAGCACTAAATCAAGGCATTTATTTTTGGGACGCTCAGTCTGATGGTAATAMAGTTGTTTTAAAAACTTCTATGGATGGATTTAAAGAGTTAAAAGCCATTGTATTTCGTGCTAAGTGCCGAATTTCAATCTTAGAAAAATGTGGTCTACCATTTATTAATTTTAAATATAGAAAAAGAAGTGTGTTTATAATAGGGGGCGTTGCATTTGTAGCTTTCTTTTGGTTTTTAACTTCTTTTGTGTGGCTTGTAGAAATTGAAGGAAATGATATTCTCGAGGAAACTGATATCATCCAAACATTAAGAGAAGGCGGTTATACTACCGGAGTTTTAAAAAAYAAGTTAAATCTTAGAGAAGCAGAACAATACTTAATTAATCAACATAAGGAAATATTATGGACTGGAATTAGTTTTCAAGGCACAAAACTTAATGTTCAAATTACGGAAGCTGTGCCAAAACCCATAATACATAACGAAACTGAGCCTACCAATATCGTTGCAACCAGAGATGGAATTATTACATATATTGCCACAAATTCGGGAACCCCTCTTGTAAAAAAAGGAGATACCGTTAAAAAGGGTGATATATTGGTTACTGGAGTAGTTACGTTAGAAAGCGACTTGGTAATAGACGCTTATTATGTAAATGCAGATGCCGCCATAGTGGCAAGAACGCCATACACATTAGAAGCCTCTTTGCCACTAGATAAAGATCAAAAAGTATATTTAGCAGATTATAAGACAACCTATAGTATAAAACTTTTTGATACTCAATTTAATTTAGGTACTAAAGACGAGTTCACCGAAAATATAGATACATTAGTTACAATAAATCAATTAAAACTTACCAGTATGTTTCCTCTTCCGTTTTATTGGATACGTACAGACCAAGTTCCGTATACAAAACAAATAACTACCAGGACAGAAACAGAAATTATTGATAAACTAGAAGGAGCGTTAAATGATAATTTGTTGAAAAAAATCGGTCAAACTGGTAAAATAATAGCAAAAGAAATGTCTTATAGCACAGTAGATGGTGTTGTATATGGTGTATTAAATGCTATAGTAGAAGAAGATATCAGCATAGAGCAACCAATAAATAGCGAGCCCCAAATGAGTCTCGCATCACCTCAATTAAGTTAACGTAGAATAGGAGCAGTGAATATGGCAGGAATTGAGAAGAAAATTAATATACCAACCAATCATGTATCTGTAATTTTCGGAAATATGGATGGTAACATCGTAAAAATAGAGAAAGAACTAGATGTTACATTTGTAATGCGCGGTGAAAGTATTAAAATTTTAGGCGAAACAACAAACGTTAAACTCGCAAGTAATGTTATAAAAGAACTTATACACTTTGCAGAACAAGGTGATCAAATTGATGAGCAGCTAGTTGATTACACTTTGGGAGCCATTACAAAAAATCGTCAAGAAGATTTAACACATGTGAATCAAAACGTGGTAACTCTTACTTATCAAGGAAAGCCAATCAAAGCAAAAACAAGTGGTCAACAAAAATATGTAGAACTTATCAAAAAAAACATGGTCGTATTTGGAATGGGTCCTGCCGGAACAGGCAAAACTTATCTTGCGATGGCGATGGCAGTCGATAGTTTTAAACGTGGCGAAGTTAGTAAAATCATCCTAACACGACCTGCTATAGAAGCGGGTGAAAAACTTGGATTTTTACCTGGAGATTTGCAAAGCAAGGTTGATCCCTATTTAAGACCTCTTTATGACGCATTATTTGAAATTATGGGACCAGAAAATTTTGATAAAAATATGGAAAAGGGACTTATAGAAGTTGCTCCTCTTGCATATATGAGAGGACGTACACTAAATAATGCTTTTATCGTTTTAGACGAAGCTCAAAATACAACTCCTCAACAGATGAAAATGTTTTTAACAAGATTAGGATTTAATTCAAAAACCGTTGTTACTGGGGATATGACTCAAATCGATTTGCCTAGTAATCAACATAGCGGATTGTTTGAAGCTTATAAAGTTCTTAGCAATGTTAGCGGTATTGGGATGTGTCATTTAGATAGAAATGATGTAATTAGACACCCTATAGTACAAAAAATTGTTGACGCATATGAACTTTATCTCAATGGTCCAAAAAAATAGCATTAAGTTTGGGGTGTTCAAATGAAAAAGGAATCAAATACCAGGGCAATATTTATTTGGCTGAGTATGGCGTTCACGTTTTTAGCAGTAGTGACTGGAAATTTATTCGATAGAAAATCAGAATTCCAGATAGGTAGTGTTGTACCTACGGATTTTTTTGCTCCGTTTAAATTCGAAAATACAAAATTAACGGAACATAATAAACAATTGGCAGCAAATTCAGTAGATGATATATATATGATCGATGAACAAGTTTTACAAAATATACTATCAGATACAGAATCATTATTTAATTATACAGAGGAGATTATTGCTATGATGCAATACCCTCCTTTAGAGATTCCTGATTCTGTTCAAAAACAACTTAGAATAAATTATATTGCCACAAATATAAACTACTCACAAATATTACAACAAAAATCTCATTTATCACTTGTTAATAGTCAGTATGAAATGCTATTGAATATTCCGCCTGAAACGTTAGCTCAAATAGAAGAGCGAATACTGGCTCTGTTTAAACAGATATATAAYAATAAGGGCGTTTCTACAGAAGATCTCGAAAAGCTTGATATAAACTCTATGATATTAGAATTTGGTATATCGCCAGTTTATCAAACTTTAGTTAACAATATAATAGATAATCAACTTGTAACAAATTTAGTTTTAGATAAAGACGCCACCGAAGAGGCTCGCCATATTAAAAGATCTAGTGTCCCGGCAGTTATGGTCGAAGAAGGCGAAAAAATTATTGGAAAAGGAAATAAAATAACAGAAGAATCCTATCAATTACTAATTGACAGTGGTATTATAGGCACCAATAATATTGATAATTTTGTTCCATATATTGGTATTTTTATTATGATACTCATTCTTTATGTGTTTGTTATATCATTTTTGCGAGTGACGGCTTTTAAATCGTTTTTAACTCCAGAAGGACAAAATTTATTATTTGTATTGTATATTATGATGCTAATAGTGGCAAGACTTATGCTAGGGCTACAATTTATTCAATTCCCTCTTGCTATAGGAGCTATGATAATTGCTTTACTTCTAAATAAAGAAATTGCTTGTGTATTTCATTTTGTAATTTTAGTAGTCTATTCTCTTATGTATAAAGCTGACATGACTACCATCTTGTATCAATTTATTACAGGGATTATGAGTGTCTTTATTATTGTAAAAATGATTGAACGAAAAGATATGATCAAAGTTGCAGGCTTTTTGGGAATTATATATGGTAGCGTGTATATTGCGATGGTATTACTAATTGATATGCCGCTTACCATCAATTTAGCTTACAATATGCTAATCGCTGTTGGTATTGGAGTCTTTTCTGTAATTTTAGTGGGTGGAAGCTTACCCCTATGGGAAAGCGCATTTCATTTTGTAACTCGGTTTCAATTACTAGAACTTACAAATCCAAATCAACCAATTTTAAAGCGACTACTATTAGAAGCCACAGGAACATATCATCATAGTTTATTGGTTGGCAATTTAGCCGAAACAGCGGCTGATGAAATTGGAGCCAATGCCTTACTAGCTCGCGTTGGTGGCTATTATCACGATATTGGTAAGCTCACTTGTGGTAATTATTTTAAAGAAAATCAAGGATCCAGAAACCCACATGATTCACTCGATCCTCGATCTAGCGCCAACATCATTATTTCACATGTAACAACGGGCGTTGAAATTGCTGCTAAATACAATTTACCAGAATGTGTAAAAGATATGATTTTACAGCATCACGGATGTAGCGTTATGCAATACTTCTATATAAAAGCTCAGAATACTGGTACAGAAAACATCAAGGAAGAAGATTTCACATATCCGGGTCCAAGACCACAAACTAAGGAAGCGGCTCTTGTAATGCTMGCAGATATTATAGAAGCTACGACTCGCTCTATGCAAAATAAATTGGGTCCAGATTTTACTATAGAAGATCTTGTTCGCAAAATGGTTAAACAGCAACTTGATATAGGAGAGCTTAGTGAATGTAATTTATTTTTATCAGATATAGAAAAGATTATACAAAGCTTCACCAGAACTTTAAACGCTATGTATCACGAAAGAATAGAATACCCAGAAAAGAAGGAAAAAAAGTAAATGCACATTGATATAGATGACCAAGAAGGTTTATTTGTTCTTGAGCCAAAGCTCGAGCAAAAGATTATAGAAGTTATAGAAGAATGTTTAAAATTAGAAAATATATCAAATGATATCGAAATCAGTCTTAGTATAGTTGATAAAGAAACTATAAGAACTATTAACCGTGATTTTCGAGAAATAGATAGAGACACTGATGTTCTATCTTTTCCTCAATTTGAAGCGCAATCAGAGTTTGTAGATTCTGCAGACGTAGTAATTCTTGGCGATATTATCATATGCTTAGATATTGCAAAGGAGCAAGCTGTAGCTTATAATCATTCTTTGGCAAGAGAAATTTGCTTTTTAATTGCTCATAGTTGCTTTCATCTATTGGGCTATGATCATATGACAGAAGACGATGAAATAATCATGTTTGCTAAGCAAGATTGTGTTTTAGAAACACTTAAAATTACTAGATAATAGGAGAAAAAAATGAAAAAAGAGTTTAAATCGGGATTTATTTCCATAATAGGGCGCGCCAATGTTGGTAAATCAACACTTATGAACAGATTAGTGGGTGAAAAGATTGCTATCATGTCTAACAAGCCTCAAACTACTAGACACCAGGTGCGTACTATTCTTACCACAAACGATTTTCAGGCCGTCTTTATAGATACACCAGGAATCCATACGCCAAACACAGAGCTCGGAAAGTTTATGGTTAAAGCGGCCCACACTACACTAAACGAAGTTGATATCATTTTATTTTTAATAGAAACAGATACGCGAATCGGAAAATTAGATGAAGAAATCATTTCAAAACTGAAGTCTGTCAATTCTGCTGTATTTTTATGCATCAATAAAATAGACGGAAAAGATCCGCAAGAAGTAATAGATAGCATTGAATGCTACAAAGATTCTATGGATTTTGCAGAAGTGATTCCGATTTCTGCTTACGAAGGAACCAACGTAGATGCGCTTATCCACTGCATTTCAAAATATCTTCCAGCTGGACCAAAGTTTTTTCCAGAAGATATGATTACAGATGAACCAGAAAGACAGCTTGTGGCAGAATTAATTCGCGAAAAAGCTTTGCATCTTTTAGACAAAGAAATACCTCACGGCATTGCCATAGAAATTAGCTCAATGCGCAAGCGTGATAAAAGTGATATGGTAGATATAGAAGCCACTATAATCTGCGAACGCGATGCTCATAAAAAAATTATTATTGGTAAAAATGGTCAAATGATAAAAAGTATCGGAACTCATGCTAGACGCGATATTGAACGTTTATTGGGTTCAAAGATTTTTTTAAGCCTTTGGGTTAAAGTCAAGAAAAATTGGCGCGATAGTGAGTTTTTACTAAAAAATTACGGGTATAGTAAAGAGAATTTACTGGAATGATTCCCAAAAAGTTCCTGTATTTTATAATATAAAATTGTGCATCCTATCTTAACGCAGTGTAATATTTTATGGTTATGAAGGAGGAGTATTCTTATGGCAGACTATTGGAAAGATTTTACAGACACTGGAAGTATTGAGAATTACTTAGCCTACAAAGAACATGAAAATAGTGAAAATAAAAAAGATGAGGATGAAGAAGATGGTGACTAAATGATTTTAAGTATGAAAGCACTTGTAATTAAGGAGTTTACTGTTGGAGAGGGTGATAAGTATATCGCCCTTTTTGGTGATAAATTTGGAAAAATTGATGTTTCGGCCAAAGGTGCTAAACATTATAACCGTGGTTTAGCTTCTGGCACTCAATTGTTTGTTTATGGAAATTTTAGCGTAAAAAAGACTAGAGATACATACAAACTGTTAAATGTAGAAATAATAAAGTCATTCCACAATTTACGCCAAGATATCACCACTCTATCTTATGCTAGCTTTATTGCAGAATTTTTAAATGAAGTTACGCAGGAAAACTCTAGTAATAAAAATTTATTAACACTTACATTATACACTTTACATGAGCTCACTAAACATAGACTTTCAGCTAAACTAATTCGATTCGTGTTTGAAATGAGGGCTATGAAATATCTAGGATATTTACCAAATGTTTATAGCTGCACCAATTGCGAAACAGATCTGCATTATTTGGACAAGCATACCCGTTACGCTTTTTCGATAGAAGATGGAGGCCTATTATGTAATAATTGTGTTAGAGATACTAAAAAAATAAAGCTTCACATAGGAACAATATACGCTATACGCTATATTTTAAATGCTCCTTTGAAAGAGTTATATTATTTCGATGCGCCTAAAGATTTAATTAGGGAGTTTTGCGTAGTATCAGAAAAATATTCTAAGTTTTATATAGATAAAGATTTTAAAACATTGCATTTTATTAATATTTTATAAATGGAGGCTTATATGGACAAATTAACTAAATTACGACAAGCTATGAAGCAGAATGGTATTGATATGTATTATATYCCTTCTTCTGATTTTCATAGTAGTGAATATGTAGGAGCTTTTTTTCAAGTTAGAAAGTATATTTCAAATTTTACTGGGTCGGCCGGAGAGCTTGTTATTACTCAAGACTCTGCTGTGTTATACACTGATGGAAGATATTTTATTCAAGCACAATCTCAATTAGAAGGAACCGGTATCACTTTATTTAAAATGGGCGAACCCGATGTACCAGTATTATCTAAGTATATCAAAAACACGATTAAGGCTGGAGAAGTACTAGCTTTTGACGGTCGYGTTGTTGGAGCCAAAATTGGTATCGAATTAAAAACAGCGGTCGAAGAAAAGCATGCTACTGTTCGATATGATCTAGATTTGGTAGCTACATTTTGGGAGGATAGACCCAGCTTGCCTGCAGGCACAGCATTTTTGCTGGATGAAAAATACTCCGGAGAATCTACAGCTTCCAARTTGKTGCGTGTTAGAGACTTTATGGCACAAAARGATGTCGCCGCGCATATTATAACTACATTAGATGATGTTGCATGGCTATATAATATCCGTGGCAATGATATTCCACATTTTCCAGTGATTCTTGCTTATTCTGTAGTTACGCTTGATTGTGCTTATTTATTTGTGGACAGTGCTAAGCTCTCAGCTGCCATTGTAGATGTACTTGCCAAAGATAACATAATCATCAAAAATTACGACGATGTTTATGACTTTGCTAAATCTTTATCTGGTAGAGTTTTACTGGACCSTGCGAAAATCAATTATGCGTTATATTTCAATTTGCCAGATACCGTTGCCAAGATCGAGATGACTGCACCTACAACAAATTTCAAAGCTCATAAAAATGAAACCGAGCTTTACAATATCCGATGGGCTCATGCTAAAGATGGTATTGCCATTGCCAAGTTTATGTATTGGATCAAAGAAACTGTAAAAACGTCTAAAATTACAGAACTTGATGCTCAGAAAAAAATCTTTGAACTACGTGCTGAACAAGATGGCTTCATAGAAGAAAGTTTTGGAACTATTTCTGCTTATGGCGCTAATGCTGCCCTTATGCACTATAGTACTGATTTATCTAACCCTACCCCCCTTGAAAATAAAGGCCTATATTTGATAGACTCAGGAGGACAATATTTTGAAGGAACAACAGACATTACACGCACAATTGCACTGGGCGAAGTTACTGACATACAAAAAACTCACTTTACTGCCGTCTTACGAGGTATGATTAATTTATCTATGGCAAAATTTTTAGAAGGTGCCACTGGTATTAATCTAGATATTTTGGCGCGCGGTCCTATATGGGAGCTCGATATCGATTATCGATCTGGTACGGGCCATGGCATCGGCTATCTGCTAAATGTACATGAAGGCCCCAATGGCATCAGATGGAAGGTAGTGCCCGAACGAAATGATAGCTGCGTATTAAAAGTGGGTATGGTTACCAGTAATGAACCTGGGATATATATAGAAAATTCGCATGGTATACGTATCGAAAACGAAATAGTTGTAGAAAAAGATGTCAAAAATGAATATGGTCAATTTTTAAAATTCGAGACTTTAACTTTAGCTCCAATAGATATCGATGCTATACAAATAGATATGTTGACTGCAAAAGAAAAGGCTTGGCTTAATAATTACCATCAAATAGTGCTCGAAAAAATTTCCAAGTATTTAACCGACGAGGAATCCGAGTGGCTTATAAATTATACACGAGCAATTTAGCTCGAAAGGACTGTTTATTTTATGGAAAAGAAAATTTCAAAATTATTACTAGCGTTTACATTTAGCGCTGCATTAACAGGGTGTCTGCATGATACCACTACTGTTGACACAACAGAAAATATTGAAGGKGTCKCTATGCCTRGTGTTCAAACAGCAGACTTATACGCATATACACTAGATTATGACAATATGATTAATGTACCCATTGACGGTTCCAAAGTGGAATATTCTGGTGATATTCTTACTGCTATGAACAATCTTGCGACTATACTTTCAGATCAGGCATTTAATGGCCTAGAAATAGATATAGTAAATCTTGAAAATGTTGATGACAAAAAAATTGTGACAATCAATTTGCAAGACGGTGATAAAGGTTCTTGGTATAATTATTTCCAAGGTTCTGCTGGTGGATTGGTTACTGTTCGCTCGCTCGAAGAGACTTTTTTGCAAAGAGCGTATCCCGGAGAGTGGATCGATGGAGTTCAGTTTCAATATAACGGCGAACCTATGCCAGAATTCGATCATACAGTTGGTTTAGAATCTGTCATATATAGATAGATAAAAAAAATCTCTTGTCCCTGCCTATTTCAGTTTGAAAAGTAGGGATGTTTTTTCATATTTATATAATTGTTAGTACATAAGCCTTGACACAAAAAATGGATTTTGCTATTGTTAGGATGTCAATAATATGTAAAAGGAGAAGCTACACACTTTGTAGCAAAAGAACAAATGAGTAAAAAACTTGGTGTATGTATTATTACAGGAGCACTGATTGCTATTAATGCGGCTTATGCTGTTCCTGCTATGCAAGTATTTAAGTCTAATGCTGTTGCAGTTGCCTCAACCGAAGTAACAACCTCTCAAGCACAACCAGACGAAAAAGATGCTGTTACTCTATCTGTTAGCAGAGCAACTATTGGTGGAACAGACATTATTGCTCCAACTTCTATAAAAGTGGATGCAAATTCGACTGTTTGGTCCGTATTACAAAAAGCTTTAGACGACAAAAATCTAGATTATGAATATACGTATAACAGAAAAAATAATGCGTTATATGTAACAGCGATTGATGGCATCAAAGCTGGTGCGAATGGCACTACAAGCGGATGGATGTTTAATGTAAATGGCAAAGTTATAGAAGATAGCCCTAACAACATTAAAGCTGTTGAAGGTGACAAAATCGAATGGAAATATACCAAAGATGGCGGAAAAGATATAGGTACTAATTGATGCATAAACTCTGTTACTACTATAGTGATGGAGTTTTTTTTTGTACATAGAAACTTGTATTGCCTATTTCATTATGCTATAATGCGGTTATTATTACCAATTTGGAATAAAAAGGAGCAATCAACTTTGAATAAAACATATCATCTGGCATGATGAACGATGTTTGTTACTGCGACAGATGCCAAGAAGCGTTTGCCCAAATATCGAACCTACCTTTCGGGAGCGCAACCAGAGCAAATAATCGATGGCGAACAGACATAATTTGGAAATTTATCAACGATGTCAGTCTGGCACTCAAAGAAATAGATTCGCGGCTTACGGTTGGTGCCGACATAGTTGGATGCCTTCAATGGAGCTTACCTAAACCCCAGCATGAAGATTTCATAACCTATGACCCACAACCAGATCATTCGGGACTATCGAAAAAATCCACCTACCATCGTTGATGGAGCTCCCAAAATTGCAGAATTAAAAATTAGATTGACTGATTATCGAACCCCAACTTCGGTAACTTCGGTTAAAGGTGATAAATTTGCTTATAGCGTAGATGAAGCAGGGATTTTAATTGAATTTGATCCTCTTAAAATTTATGCTGGTGTTGTAATAAACTTTGACTAAACAGGAGTATATATGAAAGAAATTAGTGTATTCGATGTAATTGGACCTAATATGATTGGTCCTTCGAGTTCACATACAGCTGGAGCACTCAAAATTGCTCTAGTTGCTAAAAAACTCGTTGGAAACAACATAGCTCATGTGACATTTGTATTATATGGATCGTTTGCCCAAACTTATAAAGGGCATGGCACCGATAGGGCGTTGGTTGCAGGAATGCTCGGTATGCACGCTGAAGATTCTCGCATTAAAGATGCCTTTGAGCATGCTGCCAATCTAAAATATAACTTTGTATTGGCTGGTAATAACGACCATCACCCAAATGTTGTAAATATTGTTGTAACACACAAAGATGCGACTACCACAAACGTAATGGGCGCTTCTATTGGTGGCGGAAATATAAAAATTGTCAATATTAATGGGATTGATATTGAATTTAGCGGTGAATATTACACGATTTTAATCAAGCAAAAAGATGTTAAGGGTGTTGTAGCTCATATTACAAATTGCCTAAGTGGTTGCGATATAAATATTGCGTTTATGCGTTTGTACCGCGAAGAAAAAGGCGAAATGGCGTATACGATTATAGAGGCCGACAACCCTATAGACGACGATGTAATTCGGTTTGTCAAAAAAAATAAATCTATACTT
>NZ_ABEQ01000061.3 GCF_000171335.1 Candidatus Epulonipiscium viviparus | reverse complement strand
CCTTAATCAAAGATACCACGCTTGCATTTGTTTTGGCTGTTGCAGAAATTTTCACCATTGCAAAGCAAATTGCCAGTGCCCAAACCACGATGTTACCTTTCGTTATAGCAGGGATATTCTACTTCGTCTTCAATTTTATAGTGCAAACTTTTATGGAAAAACTCGAGATGCGTCTCAGCTACTACGATTAAAATAAAAGACCCCTTTCATATTTCTGAAGGGGGTCTAATTTTCACTCTGTATCCTTTGCTTATGATTTCAATTTTTTACATAAAATATATCCGTCATCAACAATAATTATTGCATCAATTTTCATGTCTCACGTGGTACATGCTCATACGCCCTATGCCATATCCATCAAGGGTTTGCGCGATTAAATACCCATAATTTTCCTCTGCAATTTTCTCAATTTTAGCTGATACTACTTTCGCCATTTTGGCTGTTGTTTTTTAATTATTTGTTAACGCTTTTATTTTCTGTGATATACACTTATACTTTTCACTCGGTATCGATCCCTCCAATAACGGATCCGCTGTTTCTGCCATCCATTTTGATGCGGTGGGTGCCCTGTAAATATCGCAGCTCTGGCCGGATCACAAAGTAGCATTACACAAAAGCCATTTGTAAATGCAGTCTACTCTTTTGCCAGCCTTTCAAAATTTTCATTTTAACTGTGCTTATTCCACAGGGCGAAAAAACCCTTCCTATTACATGCAGTTAACACGATCTATTTCGTTGTCGGCGAAACTGCTGCATGGGAGTTGGCAACAGATGTCGATTACAAAAATACAATCCCTCAACCCACTTCTGCAATAGCATTTATCCCCGCAAATCCCGAAGTCATGTATGCTATGGGAGATCGCTTGGCTCACGCCGGAGAGATGCCATTTGTCGTGGAAGTTGCCACAGATCCTAAAAACGAAGATAGAATGTTAGTCAGCGTCGGGGCTGCCAAAATTTTAGATGGTTTAAATTGTGGACTTTACTATTCTGAGGATGCGGGAAAAACCTTTGAGAAAGTGAACACCGGAATAGGGCCTTCTAGTAAAATAAGCCACATATGCTTTGACCCCATTGAAGAAGATACATTATGGGCTGCTTCTTGCGCGACAGGATTTTTCAAGGATACGATCCACTAATTTGGAATTTTGGTAAAATTAGCCAATAGGGTATCTGCTAATTTTATCGCAACAAAAAAGCCGCCTTTATAATTTAGGTGGCTTCCGTTTTCTTATCTATTTAATCGACGATTAATATCTGTTTGACGCTCCGTAGAATCTTTTAAAAATCCCTTCATCAATGCTTCAAAACCATCAATTACTACTTCTGGCTCTTTTTTAGGTTTGTTATAACGTGGTTTTGGACGTTCCTCCTGCTTCGGTTTTTCGAGAGCCTCTTTAATCGAAAGGGATATTTTGTTGTTTGTGAGATCGACAGTCAACACTTTAACTTTCACAACGTCTCCAATTTTAATTGCGTCTGCTATATTTTCTAAATATCCATGCGTAATATGGGATATATGCACTAATCCATTGTATGAGTTTGGTAGCGAAATAAATGCTCCAAATGGTTTAATTCCTGTAACTGTTCCTTCTAAGATTTGGCCAACTTCAATTTTTTCTGACATATTCAGCAATTCTCCTATACTTATTTTCTAATATCATACCACTATCTATGTAAATAGTAAAGTAAAAATTAGTTAAAAAATAGTTAATTTTTACTTTTTTTATTGTGTCGTGCTAAACCCCCGTAAAGCACGACTTTTATATAAACAAGTGTGAGTGTACAATTTTACCCCTCTCAACCTTTTTCCCCTGATCATCTCTAGGATGATACTCTTATTATTAGTAATTATTACATATAATATGTACTAATTTTTTCGCCAATTAATGGGTAAAATATTTTTTAGAAAAGGAGAATAATAAAATATGCAAACGATGAACAAATCCAAGTTGAAATTTACCCGTCTTAACAATCGCACCAAAGGCATTTTGTTTATACTAGTATCTGCTCTTAGCTTTGCACTTATGTCAGCTTGTATTAAAATAGTGGGGCCACTGCCAATATTTCAAAAAGTTTTCTTCAGAAATCTCATCAGTCTGTTTATTGCCACTGCCCTAGTGCTTAAACATAAAAGCAGTTTTGTTGGCAAACCCGAAAATCGAAAATATTTAATTTTGCGTGCAGTACTCGGAACAGCTGGAATAATTTTTAACTTCTATGCAATAGAGAAGCTTGTCTTATCCGATGCCACAATGCTCAACAAGTTATCTCCGCTATTTGTAATCTTATTTTCATACTTATTTTTAAAGGAACATATAAATCGAAATCAAATAGTCGCCATTACAATTGCCTTTTTAGGTGCGTTACTTATACTAAAGCCAAGCTTCAACTCGGATATGATCCCTGGTATTTCTGGAATATTAGGTGCTCTCAGCGCTGGTGCCGGCTATACTTGTTTGCGCATTTTAAAGACGGAGCCCTACTATAGAACAGTATTCGCATTTAGTGCTGTCTCCTGCGCTATAGTGCTTCCATTTGCAATATATTTTTATTTACCAATGACATCATTTCAATTCCTTACACTAATGCTGGCCGGAGTTTTTGCAACAATAACGCAATTTTCACTAACATTAGCATATTCCTTTGCACCTGCTCGCGAAATTTCAATTTTTGACTATAGCAATATAATCTTCTCTGCAATCATCAGCTATTTCTTGTTTTACGAATTACCCGATATCCTAAGCGTTATAGGATATTTTGTAATCTTCGGAGCTTCATTATATATGTTTCTATATCAGAAAAACAACACTTCCTCAAAAACTTCTTAACATATAGTTTTCATGGGCAGCTATCTATCACCTAGTACGTGCGTATACCTCCTTTGCCTCTTTGTATATCCCGCATCTTTTATTGCCGTTGCATCTGTATCTTCTACTTTTGCAATTGCAATCGCTACCGCATAATACTTACCCCCCTCTCCCTATTTATTTACATATAAATGTTTATAATAGAAAGAAAAATAGGAGGATCTAATATGATTTACAATATTTATGACTTTGGAGCCAAAGGAGATAGTTTAACCGATGATACCGATAGTCTTCAACAAGCAATCGATAAATGTTCTTTTGAAGGTGGCGGCATAGTATTAGTTGACGATGGCACTTTCAAAGTGGGCACTATTTATTTTAAAGATGATGTCACCATTGAAGTGGGTATACGYGGCAAAATTATTGCTCAAACTGAACGACATTTTTATAAAGATGACACTCACCATCAGATGTATACTAGAGAGACCCATATGGATAAGTGCCTTTTCTTTGCCAAAGAGTGCAAAAATATTGGACTTACTGGCAGAGGGGAAATTGATGGATGCGGCAGTGAGTTTAAGAAATTTAGGCCTATGCTTTTCAGATATCTTGATTGTGAAAACATCCGCATTACTAATATCAAGTTGCGCAACCCTGCATCTTGGACGAATGCTTTCATTGGCTGCAATAATATTTGGGTTGATGGTATTGACATCAAATCTCGCGCTAACAACAATGGGGATGGCCTTGATTTTGATGGTTGTGAAAATGTTTTTGTCTCCAATTGCAAATTTGATTGCAGCGACGATTGTATTTGTCTGCAAAATTCATACTTTGACCGCGTTTGTAAAAATATTGTCGTTACTAATTGCATCTTCTCTAGCAGATGGGCAGGCATGAGAATCGGACTTCTTAGCTGTGGACCAATTGAATTTCTGACTGTAAGCAATTGTATTTTTTCTAATATTGATTGTTCTGGACTAAAAATTCAATCTGCAGAAGGATCAAATGTATCTCATATGACATTTACCAACTTAGTTATGAACAATGTTCAGCGCCCTATTTTCATGACTGCCAATAAATTTCGCGAAAAAACTAATACAGAAACTGCGATAGAAACTCCGTCTGTTATCTCTGACATGACTTTTAGCAATATTATTTCTCGCAGCTACGATAAAAATAAACAACTACTAGTAGAAAACCAACCGTCATGCATCGTTCTCGACTGCGAGGGTGATAACACCATTAGCGATATTGTCATTAAAAATGTCACTATGCAAACTTATGGAAAACAGGACTCACCATTTTTAAACGATTACTCTAAAATTCCAACACATAGCAATATCCGTGGCGAATGCAAAAATTATCATGGCAACCTTCCGGCTTCTGCACTTTTTGCAAGAAATATCAAAAATTTACACTATAGTGGACTACAAATTTCTGAAAAACATAAAACTCATAATAAAGATATTTGTATTATCTGATTCAAATAAGGAGAGCTCAATGAAATATTTATCTGATTTTAATATCCTACCTTCATTTACAACTATACAAACAGCAGCCATTCAAGATGCTATCAATCAAACAAGTGCCGCTGGAGAAATTTTGGTTTTTAACAAAGGAACGTATCTTACAGGTTTACTAGAAATGAAAGACAATACTKCAATAGAATTTGAAACTGGCACTGCCATTATAGGCTCAAGTCAGCTATCAGACTACGAAGGATCTGCAGAATTATTTGTAGATGCTGTTGGCTCTCAACGCGGTCGTTGTCTCCTATATGCGCATAGCAAACAAAATATTTCGTTAAAAGGCAGCTGTGTAATCGATGGTAGACTTCATAATTTTAGCAAAGATTTACCAGGATATGCCAAGCGACCATTTTTGCTCAATTTTATAAACTGTAAAAATATTACTTTAGATGGAATTTTGTTTAAAAACTCACCTGCCTGGATGCTCTGTATTTCTAAATGCAATGGATTTACTATCGAAAACGTTACCATTTTCAGTAGAACTGGAGGCAATAACGACGGCATAGATATAAATTCATCTCAAAATGGTGTAATTCGAAATTGTGTTATCGATACTGATGACGATGCTGTTTGTATAAAAAGCACTTACGATTCTCCATGTGAAAATATTTTAATCGAAGATTGCATGCTTTGCACAAACTGGGGAGCATTTAAAATTGGAACCGAATCWATGGGCGATATAAAAAATATCCATATCCGAAACTGCTTTATGCACGATGTTAAGGGTGGTGCGATCAAAATACTTTCAGCAGATGGAGCAAATATTTCTGATATTGTCGTAGAAAATATAACATTCTTGGATGTTACGGGACCTATTTTTATTACTAACGGAAACCGTTTACGCAGCTACTATGAAACGAACACTCGCACCGTTGCTGGAAAAATTTCTAATGTTACGATTAAAAATATATCTGGCAATGTAAAAAATGCATTAAAACATGATGCATCCAAAGTACTAAATCCGCATCCAGCAGTAATTGCTATGACAGGTATGGCAAATACCAAATTAGAAAACATTACTCTTAGTAATATCGATTTGATATTTGAAAGTGGTGAATTTACCGCATCAGAAAAAATCTCAGAAATAGGTTCGGGATATCCGGAATTTAATCGTATTGGCATTCCACCGGCTTCAAAGATTTTTGCAATAAATATTGATAACTTGATAATGGATAATGTTAGCATTGAATTGGAGAATACTTCTAGTTTACCAGAAGTCATATTGGAGAATGTTAATAAATAGGTAGCAATCACTCTGCTACTAAATGCATGTGAAAGGAGGTGCAGAAATGGCTCCATCATCAAATGATAAGAAATCAGAAAAAAAAGTAGCAGATGCTCAAAAAGAAATTAACAGTCCTGTTGCTGCCGCGAAACAGAAGAAGCTCGCCATTGCCGTCATAGGCATAGCAATCCTCGTATTGGCAGTTTTGGGTTCATATGTTTTTTTGATGAAAGTAAGCGAGATACAATTTCAAGATTTCAGTGATTTAATTATCTTTGCGTTAATTATTCTGGGYGCCAAATTTATTTTTGGACTAGCAATATACTATTCTTTTGYTCTTCTTAAAAGAAACTCAAAATTGAAAAGTGGYCCACTATTTCTTCTCAGAGTAATAGCAACAATAATTTCTACTTTTCTTAGCATCTGGATAGCAGCATACTTTACCCCAGGTATCATGATTCCGACAAAAGGAGTTATCGGACTAGCAATAATTATTATTATTGCTGAAATGGTAAACACATTCCTTGAAAAGCTTGACAAATAAAAATAACCCCCTATGTTTCACATGCAGCATAGGGGAATTTTTACAAACGCACTGCTATTTGAATAGCAATTTAAATATTGTAATCTATTACCGATACTCCGTTAGTTACTTCTCTCAAAAATTCTAAGATTGGTCCAGTATGATATGGATGATCCAAATAAGACTGTAAATCTTGTTCTGAATCAAAACATGCTTCTATAGATATATCAAAAGAACGAGGGCTAGGTTTTATATTAACTCCCACTTCTAAAGTTTTAATTAGAGCRATATTCTCTTTCATAGAAACTAGCAACTCTCTAAATTCCTCTGTCTTTGCTTTTGATTCTTCTTTCATTTTCATTAATACTATATGCTTTACCATTTTTATTTCTCCTTAGATATATTTAGTTTACAAAATAGTTTAACGCCAATTTATATCCCGCAGTACCCAGTCCAGAAATTACCCCTACCGCTGCAGCTGCAGTTACACTGTGTGCTCTAAAACTTTCTCGTTTATAGATATTGGAAATATGCACTTCTATCACATCAATGCTAATACTCTTTATTGCATCTGCAATAGCATAGCTAGTATGACTATATGCACCAGGATTAATTATAATTCCATCYATTTTATCATGATAGCATTTTTGCAAATGATCAATTATTTCACCTTCACAATTTGACTGAAAGAAAGATAACTCTATCCCATTTTTGTGTGCAAATGCCTCTAAGCCTGCTTCTATATCTGATAAAGTTTCATGTCCATATATATGGGGTTCTCTAGTTCCTAAAAAATTTAAATTAGGTCCATTTATTATACAAATTTTCATTTTTTATACTCCCATTAACTCAATAATCTTCTCTACAACTTCGGTAACGTTCAAATTTTTAGTACATACTTGCATAGAGCTCACACCTTCATATGCCTCTTTTCGATCTGCTAATCTTTGTGCTAAACTCTCTTTTGTATCAACTAATGGACGATTGGCGTCATCTTTAATTCGCTCATAAAGTGTATCAATATCATTTTTTAAATAAATGCATCGCTTTTTTGATAAATATTCTCTACTAGAAGTATTCGTTAAAATCCCTCCACCAGTAGCATATACCTTTGGTAGATCATCGCATTGACTTAATGCCTTAAACTCTAGTTCTCTAAAGTAATCTTCACCATAATTTGCAAAAATTTCTTTGATAGCAACTTTTTCTGTATCTTCTATATAATTATCAATATCTACAAACGGTATATTTAAAGTTTTTGCTAGTAATTTACCAACTGTACTTTTGCCTGCTCCCATAAATCCTATCAAATAAATTGACTCTTGCTTTAATTTTAGAATAGATTCTAATTTTTTATAAATAGTAGCCATTATCGTCGCAGGATATATTCGTTCTTGCCATATTTCTTGAGCCTTAATAGCCTGAGCAACTAACATGTATAATCCATTAACTGCAATTAACCCATTTGTCTTAGCAAGTTTTAAGAAATTGGTTTCTAAAGGATTGTATATCAAATCCACTGCAGCGCTAAAGCACTTAATTTTATCTTCACTAATAGGACTCGCCTCACAATTAGGATACATTCCAACCGGTGTTGTATTAATAACGCAATATGCTTTTTCTAGTTCTTCAAATTCCGCATAATCAATAATTTTTATGTTTTTAAAATTCTCTGCTGCCTTAGTTTTATTTCTTGTTACCAAAACTACCTTAGTTGCACCGTGATCGAGTAAATAACATACCACACTCTTTGCAGAACCACCTGCTCCCAAGACATAAAAATCATTTGCTTTCACAACTACGTTACCAAACTCTAGCATTTCGCCAATTCCAAAATAATCCGTATTATAACCAAATGCTCTGTCACCAACTATTTTAATAGTATTTACTGCTCCAATTTTATGAGCCTCTTCAGAAATTTTATCCAGCTGYGGAATAACAYTTTCCTTATAGGGAATAGTCACATTTAGTCCATCYATATCCATAGACTTCGCAGCCTCTACTACAGAATTTATTCTATTTTTGTGAATTTGATTTAATACATAACTAGCTTTTAAATTTACYAATTCGAAAAAATGTTCATGAATTTCTGGCGATAAGCTATGAGATAATTTTTCACCTAGCAAACCATAYTTTTTTGCTGCAAGCTTTGGAATATTACTTTCAATTTCCAAAATATGCGATTGATATTCTTTGCTTATTTCCATTAAATAAACTAGCATTTTTCTTGCATAAGGCTTCAAACCAGCATTCTGAAGCAGCTCCAAATTATTCTGAATAATCTCATCTTCTCTTTCTGGCTGAAAAATTGGCATATCATTTTCCAACTTAAACTTTGCAACTTCTATCACACATTCCATTCGTTGTACAAATAGCTGCATAAGCTCTTTATCTATCTGATTGATTTGCCCTCTTGCTTGTTCAAGATTCATCTACGACCTCCTAAACATTTTTGTTATAAAATCCTAGTATTTTGAAATCTTTAGTAATTTCACTAATATTCTCAAATGCATTTTTTATATTGTAATCATCTTTATTACCTTCTATATCAATATAAAAACAATAAGAAAACGTACCGTCACCCACTGGCCTTGATTCAATTTTTGACATATTTATTTTTGATTTAGCGAATTCTTCTAATATATGATATAAGCTTCCTATTTTRTGTGGAATTTCAAATAAAATGGTCATCTTGTTACTAAACTGATTACTTTCAGCTTCTTTTGATACAACAATAAACCTAGTCCAATTTTCTTTATTATTCTGAATATTAGACTCAAGAATTTCTAGATTATATAGTTCGGCAGCTCTTTTGCTGGCAATAGCAGCATTTGTCTTTTTTGCTTCCTTTTTTACATACTCTGCCCCTATTGCAGTATTATGATATGCCACATGCTTTACATTAGGTAACCTTTTCAAAAAAATTGTACTTTGCTCAAATCCTTGAGGGTGTGAAAATATATGAGTTATGTCGTCGATAGCTGCTCCTGATATTCCCAACAAATTATGTTCAACTTTTACGCTTGTTTCTGCAGTTATATAATAACCATATTTCTTTAACAGATCATAATTTTGTACAATAGAACCCGTCGTAGAATTTTCTATAGGTAAAATTCCATAATCTATTTCATCATTTTTTAATGCCGCAAAAACATCTTCAAATTCCTTATAATATTTTGTATTTTTTTCATTTCCAAAAAGTTGAATTAGTGCTTGCTCACTATAAGAACCTGGCACACCCTGGTAACCAACAATCATAAATTTTCCCATCCTATTCATTTAATAATTCAAGTATTGCAATTGCAGCAATCGCTTCTATAACTACAACAGCGCGCTGAACAATACATGGATCATGTCTTCCTTTAATTTGCAATTTTACTTCCTCTTTAGTTTCAATATTAACAGTATCCTGCTCTTTAGCAATTGATGGAGTTGGCTTAATAATAACTTCAAAAATAATTGGTGAACCATTTGTAATTCCACCCAAAATTCCTCCATTATTATTAGTTTTTGTTGCCACTACTCCATCTTTTATATAAAATTCATCGTTTGCTTCACTTCCATAAAACTCAGCAAATTTGTCTCCTGCGCCAAAATCAATTCCTTTTACTGCAGGCACCGAAAAAGCCAGATGAGCAATTATGCTCTCTACTGAATCAAAAAATGGATTTCCCAGTCCAGCAGGAATTCCTACAACAGCGCACTCAATTTTTCCACCCACAGAATCACCATCTGCTTTTGCATTTAAAATTTTAGCACGCATATTTTCTATTTTGGAGTCGTCAATTACAGGCAATTCCTTTTTCAAAAGTACACCGAAATCATCTGAGCTTACAGATTGACTATCAAATTTTGTATCTTTAATAGAAGCAATTTGAGATATATGTGCGCCTATTGTTATTCCTTTTTTATCCAATATCTGCTTTGCAACTGCTCCTGCAAACACTAAAGGTGCAGTAATTCTCCCAGAGAAATGTCCGCCTCCTCTATAATCATTGAACCCAGCATATCTAATGTTTCCCGTATAGTCTGCATGACCTGGACGCATATTAGTTTTTAAAATGGAGTAATCTTTAGAGTGAGTATCTGAATTTTTGATTAATGCACACAAAGGTGCTCCCGTAGTATGATTTTCCCATATTCCACTTTGAATTATTGGCAAATCACTTTCTTTTCTAGCGGTAGAAAGCTTATCTCGTCCAGGAGCTCTTCTTTCCATTTCTTTTTCTATTTGCTTAAAATCYAATTCAATTCCTGCAGGAAGTCCACCAATTACCACTCCAATGCCTGCTCCATGTGATTCTCCAAATATAGAAATTCCAATATTTTTTCCAAATGTATTATTCATAGACTGCCTCCAGATACTCTATCTTGCCTCCCAAACTTTGATAGTCTTCCCAAAAAGCTGGATATGATTTAGAAACGCATTCGTAATCTTCCAATATAACTTCATTTTCACAAACTGTCGCTGCAATAGCAAGTGTCATAGCAATTCTGTGATCCTTATGACTCGAAACTACTTTTGTTAAATTGAATTTGTCCACACCTTCAATTTTTAAACTATCTGGCAATTCCTGTATCTTAGCACCTAACTTAGAAAGCTCCATATTTATTGCCGCTAATCTATCACATTCCTTTATACGCAATCTAGCAACATTGTTAATTTCATTTTTGCCCTTACATAATGCCAAAACTAATGCCATAATAGGCACAATATCAGGACATTCCGAACCATCCATCACTATATTGTCTAATTTAGATTTTTTAGCTCTCACTGTTGTAGATGTTATTTCCACTTCTGCTCCGATTTGTTTTAAAAGTGCCACAACCTCTTTATCTGCCTGATAAGAATTGATATTAATATTTTTAACAACTATATCATTGCCCAATGCTCCTGCAGCTAAAAAAAAGGCCGCTTGAGAAAAATCTCCTTCTACTTTATAATTGATAGCCTTATAATTTTGTTTTCCTTCTATTATAAATGTTTCATAGTTTTGATTTTCTACTTTAATACCAAACATTTCTAGCATTTGCAATGTTAAGTCAATATACCCTATAGACTCTAGCGGAGTGGTCAATACAATTTTAGAATCTTTATCTAATAAAGGTAACGCAAAAAGTAATCCACTTATAAATTGTGAACTTATATCTCCACGAATAGCAAATGTATCTGCTTTAATTTCTCCATGGATAGTTAAGTCTAACTCATCATCCTCATACGAATACTCTATTGCCTGCTTATCAAAAATTTCATAAAACGGTGTTAATGGACGTTTGCCTAAATTTCCTTGCCCTACAAATCTTACGCTCTCTGCAAACAAGGTAGCTAATGGAACAAAAAATCTAAGTGTTGAGCCAGATTCATTACAATCAATAATGGCATCGTTTACTGCTTTTCCTTGAATTCCTGTAATATATAATGTGTTACTTTCTTCTTTTATATTAGCTCCTAATGCCTTTACTGCACTAATAGTTGCAATAATATCATCAGAATAATCAATGTTCGAGATAATACTCTCCCCAGAGGAGAGACTTGCACAAATTATTGCTCTGTGTGCAAGGCTTTTAGATGGCGGTATTTCTACTTCACCTTTTAATATAGTAGGCATCAATTTTATTCGACTCATTTATAAACCTCTAAAAAATGTTACATCTGTTTTATATATATAAGCCTTACCAATTTTTTCTAATAAAACTACATTTAAATTGGAATCTAGATTTTTCTTATCAAGTTGCATCACCGATAATATTTCCTCTTTATTTATTTTTGGCATTTCAGTAGGCAGTTCATATTTTTTTAACAACTGCAGAATTTTTTTATGAGTTCCACTAACAGTAAGTCCCATTTCTTCACTTATACCAGTGATCGCATTCATGCCAATAGAAACACCTTCTCCATGAGTATATTCCTCATATCCACATACTGTTTCTATCGCATGACCTATTGTATGTCCAAAATTCAAGATCATTCTTTCGCCTGTATCTCGTTCATCCATTTCAACTATTTCTTTTTTAATATTGCAACACCTATAAATTATTTCAGCAAAACTTGATTCCAATTTTTCAATATCTTCCACATTATTCAAAATATTAAATAGTTCTTCATCTTTAATCAATGCGTATTTAATCACTTCTGCTAAGCCATCTCGTAAAAATCGTTTATCTAAAGTTCCAAGTACCGTTGGGTCCACTATAACAAGAGAAGGATGATAGAAGCTACCCACTAAGTTTTTTCCAGCTGGTAAATCAATTGCTACTTTTCCACCCACACTTGAATCCACCTGTGCTAGTAGCGAAGTTGGTATTTGAACAAATTTTACGCCTCTCAAATAAGTTGATGCCAAAAATCCTGCTAAATCTCCAACCACACCTCCACCAAGAGCAACTATAGCATCACTTCTAGTGATTTTCGCTTCTACAAGATCGTTATATAACGATGTTAATACATTTAGATTTTTACTTTTCTCTCCGGCCTTTATTATTTTTAGGGTTACTTCAACCCCTTCTTTAGCGATAGTTTCTTTTACGGACATTGCATAATGCCTTATAACATTTGAATCTGTTACTATAAATATCTTTTTTGCACTTGGAATATGACGTCTAATTAAAAAACCTGCAGATTCTAAAAGAGCAGATTCTATATATATTGGATAAGTATTTTCACCTAAATTAACAATAATCGTTTTCACAAATTCTCTCCTCACTTTCTCAATAAATTATATTTCACGTCCAACCACTGGAGCAATAACACGCAATTTATCAATCAGTTCACCAAATTCTGCCGGAGTAATTGATTGCTGTCCATCACATAACGCCTGTGCAGGATTATTATGCACTTCTATAATTAGACCATCTGCTCCCACAGCAATAGCAGCTTTTGATAGTGGATCAACCATCCAATTTAATCCTGCTGCATGACTTGGATCCAATATTATTGGAAGATGGCTAAGTTTTTTTACAACCGGTACGGCACTAATATCGAGAGTATTTCTTGTATAATTTTCTACAGTTCTAATTCCACGTTCACATAAAATTACATTATCGTTCCCACCTGCCATGATATACTCTGCCGACATAATCCATTCTTCTATTGTTGCGGCCAAACCTCTCTTCAGTAAAATAGGTTTATTAATTTTTCCTAACTGCTTCAGAAGATCGAAGTTTTGCATATTTCTTGCCCCAACTTGAATTATATCCACATCATCCGCAAAGGTATCAATCATATCTGTTGACATAATTTCTGTTACAATTGGTAATCCAGTTTCTTGCCTAGCAATTTTAAGAAATTTTAGACCCTCAAGTTCTAGACCTTGAAAGCTATATGGAGAAGTTCTCGGTTTAAACGCCCCACCTCTTAATGCTGTTGCGCCAAGCTTTTTTACTTCCCTCGCAATCGCAACAATTTGCTCTTCTGTTTCTACGGAACATGGACCCGCAATTAGTGTTAAAGTTTTTCCACCGATTTTTTTGCCACATACATCGATGATCGTATCTTCTGCTTTAAATCTACGATTAGCACGTTTAAACGGCTCTTGTATAATCATAACTCTTTCTACAAGAGGATTTGCTTGCCATTTATTTCTATCTATTTTAGTAGTATCACCAACGAGCCCAATTATAGTTTGACCTGTACCTTCCGTAATCCTAGCATTTACACCCAGGTGCTCAATTTCCGAAACTAACCCTTCTATTTCTAACCTCGACAAATTAGATCTTAATATTATTACCATTTCGTCACCCCTTATAATTTAGTTGTTATAGTAAAAAAAGAGACCCCCAAATCGGGAGCCTCCTTCATACTTAGAAATATATAAGGACAAGTTTAAGCTAACTCGATAAGGTTATTTTTGCACACAACTATTAGACTATATTCATAGCCATAATAAAAGCCAAAAAATTGTGTAACAAATACTCTCATTGAGCTAGACATAAAATTTCCTCCTTTTCTAATTTTTCACCATCATGAATTTAATTATAAAGAATTTTTTTTATATGTCAAGAGTCACCTATTTTATTTTGGCTCTACTCTAAGAGTAATTACTTAGATAAATAGCCACCATCAACAGGGATTACTGCACCTGTTACATAATTTGCAGCTTCAGATGCCAAAAATACAGCAACACCACCAATGTCTTCCGGTTTTCCCCATCTTTCCATTGGGATTCTTGCAAGAATTTGCGAATTTCTATCTGGATTGTTTATAAGAGCTACATTCATTTCTGTATCCATATATCCTGGAGCTATTGCATTTACATTCACACCACGACCAGACCATTCATTTGAAAATGCTTTTGTAAGCTGAGCCACTCCACCTTTACTTGCTGAATAAGCTGGTACAGTTTGACCACCAAAAAAGCTTAGCATAGATGCCATGTTTATAATTTTACCAGAACCAGCTTTAAGCATCTCACGACCTGCAAGCTGACACAAAGTAAACACTGCTGTCAAATTTATCTGAATAACGTCTAGCCAATCTTCATATAAAAAGTCTTCGCATTTATTTCTACGTTGAATTCCAGCGTTATTAACAAGAATGTCAATTTTTCCACCTAAATTTTCAAGAGCCTCTGCAAATCCTTTTTCAAGAGCTTCTTTTTTAGATATATCACATTCTACGCCCCAAACATTATATCCTTGAGCTTTAAAATCAGCAACAGCTTTAGCAAGAGCATCTCCAATTGCTATAATACAAACATCTGCTCCTGCTTCTAGCATAGATTTTGTAATTCCAAGACCTAATCCTTGACTTCCACCAGTAATAATCGCTTTTTTTCCTTTTAAACAAAAAATATTTGCCATTTCTGCCTCCGAAAATTAAAATTTAAATAATACTTTCATGGCTCCAGTTCCAGGAGTTAAAAGAAGATCAAATCCCTCTTGTGCTTGTTCTACAGGAAGAACATGGGTAACAAGCTTTTCAAACATAGGCTCATCTTTTGCAAGTTCAACTGCAATTTCATAGTCTTTGTCACGATATACTCTTACGAATTCAAATGCAACTTCCTTAAACATTCCTTCGTTTACAGGGAACATTGTAGGAGTTTTATATCCAGCAACAATAACGATTTTTCCACGTACTTTACTTGCTTTAATAAGTTGTGCCGCAACAGGCTCCACTCCAGCACAGTCAAATACAAAATCAAATCCATTGCCACCAGTTTTTTCTGCTTTAAGAGCTTCTAGGTCTAAACCTTTTGCATCTCTTAGATCAAACCCAAAATCTTTACCCATCGCAATTCTTTTGTCATCAGCTTCGATAATAGTCAAGTTTGTACATCCAAATTTTTTAAGCACAAATGCTATTGCAAGACCAATAGGACCGCCGCCAAAAACAACTGCATTATCGCCAGGCTTATATCCAGGTTCGCGCACAGAATGCACTGCCACTGCTATAGGCTCAATCAATGCACCTAATTCATCAGACATTTCATCGCCTAATTCGTATAATTTATTTTCGTCCACTACTACATACTCAGACATAGCACCATCACGATCTATACCAACTAAACGCAAAGTATTACAAACATGCTGGTCTCCCGAATTGCATGGCACACAGTCTCCACATGAATAAATTGGATTTACTGTAACTTTTGTCCCTTTTTTGAAAATTTTTCCATCTTCTTCGACAACACCAGAAAATTCATGTCCAAAAACAAGAGGAGCCTTAGCTCTAGGGTGAGTACCTTTATAAATACCCAAATCTCCGCCACAAATGCCGGCACGATTAACCTTTACAAGTACTTGACCTTCTTTTGGAATAGGCTTATCTATTTCCACAACTTCAAGCATTTTTGGTCCTTTATACACTATTGCTTTCATAACTATCTCCAATCTAAATAATTATAATTTATTTATTGGATAAAGAATTGCTTCACCTTTTACAAAACGGCAAGCCTCTTCTGCTACTTTCGTTTTTAGTTCTTTAGCAGATTGCTCAGAATACCAAGCCATGTGCGGACTAATCAAAAAGTTTTCCAATGCAAATAATTTATTTCCAGGATTCATAGGCTCTGCTAAAACAACATCAAGAGCAGCTCCTGCTATCATTTTTTCAACTAAAGCAGTATACAGATCATCTTCGTTTACAATTCCACCACGAGATACATTTATTAAATACGAACTATCTTTCATCTTCTTGAATACATCCAAATTGAATACATTCTCAGTAGATTCATCAAATGGAGTATGGATAGAAAGTATATCAGACTCTTTCACTAAAGTTTCAAAATCAACAATTTTTACTCCATCAGCAATATCAACTGTCTCTCCTACTTCATATGCTATATCACAAGCAATTATTTTTACACCAAAGCCACTTAATCTTTTTGCAAAAGTTTTTCCTATGCGTCCAATTCCAAATATACCTACAGTTAATCCAGGTATTCTAGATATAGGAATTGCTCTTACATAGTCCCATTTAACATTTTTTGTATATTCATTCATTAAGCACACTTTACGAATAAGCGCCATCATCATTGCAACTGCCTGATCAGCAACCTCATTCATCCCATAGTCTGGGACATTGCATACCTGCACACCAAATTCGGTAGCAGCAACAACATCAACATTATTAACGCCAACACCATATCTTACAATTTGTTTGATTTCAGGTGAAAGCGCCTCTAATACCTTGCGGGTAAAAGGAGCATATTGATTTGTAAAAACGCTATAACCTTTACATTGATTGATCAAATCATCTTCTGTCTTGCATTGTTTAAGTTCATATTCTACACCATTTTTATTAAAAACAGCTATTTCCTCATTTAAATTAGCGTGATCATTATCAGTGATAATTACTTTCATTGTTTTTCCTTCTCCATTTTTTCAAAGTTAAAACTTACACCAGTTCCCGGTATTTTACTTGGAACAAGATCTCCACCTTTAACAATACGTGGCTCATTTGTATATAAATATATTGGGAAGCTATGATATTCAACAAGTCCTGGATTATCAACAGCACCAAGAACATTTACATGCAATTCTTGCATTCCATGTGAATTTACATTTCGTCCACGTACTTTTGCAAGATGCGCAACGTCAAAAAATCCTGTTATACCACAAACATTAGAACAATCTGGTATAATTTCAGAAACCTTGCCAATATCAAAAGCTAACTCATGTTCATAAGCAGTGTGCAAATTTTCACCCATAGCAATAGGGATTATTGTGTTTTCTGAAATTTTAGCATAATCTTTATATTTGTCAGGATTTGTCGGTTCTTCAAACCAAGCGATATCATATTTTTCAATATTCTGAGCAAAACGAATTGCAGTATCTGGATGCATTACCATATTTGCGTCGACAGCAAACCAAGCATCTTTTCCTACAAGTTTACGCACAGCCTCTACACGATCAATATCTTCTACTAAATTTTCTCTTCCGACTTTAATTTTGACTCTGGTATGTCCTTCTTTTAGCTTAACATCCAAACTTTCTAGTAATTCTTTTTCTGTAAGCATTAAATCAATACCGCCATGATACGTTTTTACAGTTGACTGCCTTGTACCAAACACATCTGCAATAGCCAAATTCGCTTCTTTTAACGAAGCATCCCATATGGCAATATCCAACGCCGATATCACAAATGATGCAATTCCGCCACGCGCTACATAATGAATCGCATTATTCATATCTAAGTTCATTTGTCTAAATTCTTCATAACCAAAATGCTTAGATATTCTAGGAAGTTCTTTGCCAATCATTTTGGGTGCAAGATCAATTTCTAGCATTTTAGCAATAGCAATACCACCTATACCTCCTGTATAAGTGTATCCAACGCCTTTTGTTCCTTCACTAGTAATAACTGTTGCAAGAACAACTTCAAAATAATCATGTCTTCCGTGAAGAGCATCCACAAGATTTCCTATTAAAGGAAGTTTATAATAATCAACTTTTATATCTGAAATCTTACTCAATTAATTTGCCACCTTTTCAAATTCTTTTTTTAAATCTCAGCACACTCTTAATTGAAGCAACTGAGATTTATAAATTTATATTTCCAAAAAAAACAGCTTATTAATAATTATAATTTAGATATACCATTTTCTTTTGAAGATAGCCTTCAAGACCATACTTACCATCTTCTCCACCTAAACCACTCTTTTTATATCCATTATGGAAACCATTTAATAATTCACCATTTTCACGATTAATATATAGCTCTCCAAATTCAAGTTTTTGAGTAGCAATCATAGCATTTTTTACACTATCAGAGAACAAATAAGCAGATAAGCCATATTCGCAGTCATTTGCATATTTAATAGCTTCTTCCAAAGAAGAAATCTTCATCATAGCAACCATAGGTCCAAAAATTTCTTCTTGCATCAAAATATTTTTATTATCCGAAACCTCTAATACAGTAGGATAGAACCAATTTCCCTCAGCTGTAGGTACATTGTCCGCAGTCATTTCGTAAACTACTTTTCCACCTTGTTCAATAGATTTTTCTTTCATTTCTTTAAGCTTTGCAACTTCTGCTTTCGAAACTTTTGGGCCAATAGTGGTATTGGCATCAGTTGGATCGCCAACGATATATTTTTTAGAATGTTCAACAAACTTATTTTTAAATTCGTCATATACTTTTTCATGAACATACATTCTCTCATTACACGTACAAATTTGACCGCAGTTATCATATCTAGCCACAGCTGCACATCTCGCCGCTTTATCAATATCAGCATCATCCATTACAATAAACGGTGCTTTTCCACCAAGCTCCAAATGCACATCTACAACATTTTCTGCAGCAGCCTTAAATACTTCAATTCCAGCTCCCGTAGAACCAGTCAATGTTACCAACTGAGTAATTTCATTTCTAACAAGAGCATCTCCACAAACGCGTCCAGAACCGGTTACAAAACTTAGAACGCCTTTTGGAATAGAACTCTCTTTTTCAATAAATTCAGCAAACTTCATAACTGTAAGTGGAGTCTCAGAAGGAGGCTTAACTACCATCGTATTTCCACAAACAAGAGCATTACCGATTTTTCTTGCAGCAAGAGCAAGAGGGAAGTTCCAAGCTACAATACCAACAACAACTCCATAAGGAACTCTAGTAATAAATGCATGCTCGTTTTCTAATTCGCTTGTTATAACTTCGCCTTCTACACGTCTTGCAGATTCCACTGCATAACGTAAGAATTTAGCTGAGACTGCCACTTCACCTTGCGCTTGGGCTAAAGTTTTGCCATGCTCGTTTGTCAATAATTTTACAAGCTCATCACTATGTCTATCAATAATGTCTGCAAGTTCACTCACATATTCTGCTCTTTTAACAAAAGTCAGACTTGCCCATGCGTCTTTTGCCGCCTGTGCTGCTTCTAAAGATACTCTTGCATCTTCTTTTGAAAAGCTTGGTACTGTTCCAACTAATGAACCGTCATATGAACTGGTTACTTTGATTACCGCACCATCAGCCGCAGAAACTAATTTGCCATCTACTAAACATTTTAATTCTATCATTGATATAAACTTCCCTTCTAAATTAGCAATTAATAAATTAAGATAAATTCCGATATCACAACAAATAATTTTCCCAAATTGAATACAATTTATTATTCGTATTTTTTTCTAGCAGCATAAATATCACGCTGTTTAGTATTGATATCAAAACGAACTAAGCAACCATAAGGACATCCTGGTTTGCCCAAGCTATGCGACATACCCCATTTCATCCCCTCTAAAGGATCATCTGTGATAATTTCGTCTGGTCTATATGGACCACAAGCTTCAGGTCCCCATTTAATTACTGACATGATTTGAAAATTAATACCATCCTCTGCAAACTGTAAAGTATTTTTTTCAACGCCATCAGTTCTTAAAAACGCTGCCATACCTTCTTTATATTGCCATAAACAAGTTTCATGCCCCGAATTAGTTATAGGATTATACTCGCTTCTAATATAAGGTCCCTCTATGCTATCAGCGATAGCTACACCCCATTTAGTTTCGCGACCTCCCATAAATATTTCTTCACCCATAGGCTCACCTTTATAATACAGATAAAACTTGTCTCTGTAATGGAATAATAAAGGATCATGCACTTTATGACTATCAAAGCTACCTTTTTTCTTTACCAAGAAACGGTTGTCCTCTTCAGTATCCCAAATTCCATCGCCAGTTGGACGTAAAATCGGCTCATCAGACTTTTGGAAAGGCCCTAGAGGATTATCACTCCACGCAATAGCGATGTTTTCAAAACTTCTATTTACATATGGGTGTTGTACTGTTTGATATACAAGATAATATTTTCCATCATACTTCATAACTTCAACAGTAAAGACACTTCTATCGTCATATCTACCAGCTTCACCACGAGTTACTGCCACGCCCTTTTCTTCCCAGACATAACCATCTTCCGATGTTGCAACCCAAATTTCAGAATAATCCCAAGGAAAAACTTTGGCATTTAAGTCTCCTGTATTGAACCCTACATGAGGRCCATAAGACTTAGTGTAATATACATAATATAGATTATCTACTTTAATTATACTACTAGGGTCACGTCTGTGAACACCTTCTTCTCTTTCGAGACCTTGGATCGGTTTTTCTACAAAATCACAAAACCATTTAGGTGATTGAAAATAATTTCTTTCTTCTGCTCGAATTGTTGCCAAACTTTTTTTCATGCTTTCCTCCAATTTTTTTTTAGAAATTTTAGACCTTAGTCCAATAATTCAAAAA
>NZ_ABEQ01000062.3 GCF_000171335.1 Candidatus Epulonipiscium viviparus | reverse complement strand
GCACGCAATTACAAAAATCGCACGCATGCATAACTTGGTGGAATATTTTAATATTTCTTAGCATGCGGAGGTATAACCTAAGGAGGATAAAAATGAGCGTTATTTCAATGAAACAATTATTAGAAGCTGGTGTACACTTTGGTCACCAAACCAGAAGATGGAATCCTAAAATGAAGGAGTATATCTTTACAGAAAGAAATGGTATTTATATTATAGACCTTCAAAAAACTGCAAAGAAAATGGACGAAGCTTTTTATGCCATGAAAGATATTGCTGCTGACGGAGGCAAAGTTCTTTTTGTGGGTACCAAAAAACAAGCCCAAGACTCAATTAAAGCAGAAGCCCTACGCTGCGGAATGTATTATATCAACCACAGATGGTTAGGCGGAATGCTTACTAATTTCCAAACTATTAGAAGTAGAGTAGATCGTCTCAAAAAGCTAGAACTAATGCAAGAAGATGGCACTTTTGACCTTCTTCCAAAAAAAGAAGTTATCGAGCTAAAAAAAGAAATGATCAAACTTGAAAACAATCTTGGTGGAATTAAAGAGATGAAAGGCGTTCCTGATGCGATCTTTATAATCGATCCTAGAAAAGAAGCCATCGCTATTCAGGAAGCGCACATTCTTGGAATCCCAGTATTCTCTATTGTAGACACAAACTGCGACCCAGATGAAATTGATTTTCCGATTCCTGGTAATGATGACGCCATTAGAGCAGTAAAACTTATTACTGCCAAACTTGCTGATGCAATTATAGAATCAAATCAAGGCGAGATTTTTGACGCTGGTGACGAACCTATCCAACCAGTCGTAGAAGAAACATTGACATTTGAAAATTCAGTTAGCGTGGAGGAATAATTAATATGGCGATAACAGCTGCAATGGTAAAAGAATTACGCGAGATAACAGGCGCCGGAATGCTTGATTGCAAAAACGTTTTGGTTGAAGTTAATGGAGATATTACAAAAGCGATAGATGTATTACGCGAAAAAGGACTTGCGAAAGCTGCTAAAAAATCTGGCAGAATCGCTGCGGAAGGACTCGTTATGCAAATGGTTTCAGCAGATAACAAAACTGCGGCCTTAATAGAAGTCAACTCCGAAACAGACTTTGTCGCAAAGAACGAAAAATTTGTAACCTTCGTTAAAGACCTTGCCAAAGTTGTTTTAGACACACAAGTTAGAACAGTCGAAGCTCTAAAAGCTCTTCCTTATCCTGGAGAAGCCGACAAAACTGTAGATCAAGTTTTAACAGAAAATATTGCAACAATCGGAGAAAACTTATCTATCCGCAGAATTGCAATTATGGGTACCACAGGAACAATAGCATCATATACTCATGGCGGCGGAAAAATCGTTGTTTTAGTAGATGTTGATAACACAGATACAAAAGCCGAAGAGGTAGGCAAAAACGTTGCGATGCAAATTGCGGCATTAAATCCTGAATATATCTCTATGAGCGACGTATCAGACGAAACAAAATCTAAAGAACGCGAAATTTTATTAGTTCAAGCTATGAATGAAAACCAAGAATTACCAGAGGGCAAACGCAAACCCGAAAAAATCATTGCGGGTATAGTAGAAGGTCGTTTAAACAAAAATCTAAAAAGCTTCTGTTTATTGGAGCAAGACTATGTGAAAGACCCTAGCCTCACTGTTGCAAAATATGTAAAAGAAGAGCTTGGCTCAGATAAAGTTATAAAATCTTTCATTCGTTTTGAAACTGGCGAAGGCTTAGAAAAGAAAGATGAAAATTTCGCTGAAGAAGTTGCTAAGCAATTACAAAACTAGTTTAAGAAAATAGGGGATTGGCGTCCTCTATTTTTTTTAGAATATAGAATTATATGCTAGCATAATGTATTAATGGCATAAATATCTGATAGATAGTCTACAATAAATATAATGGGGTGAAACATGCAATATAGTAATATTTTGGTTAAGTTGAGCGGCGAAGCACTCGCTGGAGATAAAAGCCTTGGCTTTGATAATGAAATTATTTCTGGAGTTATAAAGCAACTTACAACTCTAGTAAATGACGGTTTTCTCGTTAGCGTTGTTATTGGCGGCGGAAATTTTTGGCGAGGGCGCACTTCTGGAGATATGGACAGAACAACAGCAGATCAAATAGGAATGCTCGCAACAGTTATGAACGCATTATATGTGTCAGATTTTACCAAAACATATAATGTCCAAAGCGTAGTAATGACACCATTTCCCGTTGGCACTATGACCGAGGTTTTTAACAAAGACAAAGCAATAGACTACTTAAAGTCCGGAAAAATCGTCTTCTTTGCGGGAGGCACAGGGCATCCATATTTTTCGACCGACTCTGGCGCTGCGCTCAAAGGATGTGAAATTGGAGCCGATGTCTTACTTTTTGCCAAAAACATCGATGGGGTCTATGATAGCGATCCTCGCACCAACAAAGACGCCATAAAGTTTGAGAAAATTTCTTGCGAGACTATACTCGAAAAAGATCTCAAACCCGTTGATCTATCTTGTGTTGTTTTATGTAAAGATAACAAATTACCGATTATTGTCTTTGATTTAAATGCAGAAAATGGAATAATAAAAGTCGCAAATGGTGAAAATATAGGTACAAAGATTATAGTATAAATAAGGAGCAAATATTTATGAAAAAGTTTGAAGACAAAATGGAAAAATCAATTTTATCGTTAAAGGAGGACTTTAATACAATTAGAGCCGGGCGCGCAAACCCTAATGTTCTCGACAAAATTGTAGTAGACTACTATGGCACCCTAACTCCTATCAAACAAGTTGGCAACATCGTGGTTCCCGAAGCAAGAATTCTTCAGATTCAACCTTGGGATAGCTCTTTACTAAAGGGTATCGAAAAAGCTATTAATGAATCTGATATTGGCATAAATCCTTCTAATGACGGCAAAGTCATTAGATTAGTCTTCCCAGAACTTACCCAAGAACGTCGAAAAGAACTTACAAAAGAGATCAAGAAAAAGGGAGAAAATGCCAAAGTTGCCATTAGAAACATCAGACGCGAGGCCATGGATTCTTTCAAAAAACAACAAAAGGCCAACGAAATAACCGAAGACGAGCAAACAACAAACGAAAACAGTGTCCAAAAACTTACAGACAAGTTTGTTGCAGAAATTGATAAATTAATCGAGCAAAAAAGTTCTGAAGTTTTATCAGTATAGTTTTATAGGAGGTTTTTTATGAATGATGTGCCGAAACATGTGGCATTTATTATGGACGGAAATGGTCGATGGGCTAAGTCAAAAAAATTGCCAAGAAGTGCTGGACATAAAAAAGGTAGTGAAACGCTACGAGATATTGTAGAGTACGCAGCAACACTAAAGATAAAGTATATAACTGCATATACTTTTTCAACAGAAAATTGGAGTAGGCCTAAAGAAGAGGTATCTGCAATCATGACTCTTCTCGAAGACTATCTCGACGACGCTCTCAAAAAATCCAAAAAACGCGATATCAAAATAAGAGTTATCGGAAAACTAGAAGGGCTCTCAGATAGCATTATTCACAAAATTAAAAAACTCGAATTGATAACAAAAGATAAGCCAGGGCTTTGTGTAATTTTTGCTATTAACTATGGTGGCCGAGATGAAATTGTTCGTGCTACTAAAATAATTGCAGAAAAATTTAAACAGGGTACAATTACCGAAATTACTGAAGAAGTATTCGCACAGTTTTTGGATACCGGAAACGTACCCGATCCAGATTTTTTAATTAGAACCAGCGGTGAGCTTAGAACCAGTAATTTCTTGCCTTGGCAACTTGCATATAGTGAATTTTATTTTACAGATAAACATTGGCCAGATTTTAGCAAAGAAGATTTTGATCTTGCACTTTTGGAATATGCAAATCGAAAAAGAAGATTTGGAAAAACGGTTTAGAGAGAAGGGATATTATATGCTTGTTCGAACATTAACTGGATTGATAGGAGTTCCTTTAGTTTTATGGATTGTGATAAGTGGAAGTTTGGTTATGCAGATAAGTGGAATTGTGCTTGGCGCGATTGCTATAATGGAATATTTTAGGGCTATTTCTCTTGTGTATAAGCCAATAAAAGTATTAGGGTTCTTTTTAGTTGTAGGATTCTTTGCCTTTTTACCTTTTTGCATGGAATATTACTCCATGTATATATCCCTTGTCTTATTGCTACCATTAATATGTGGTGTACTTACTTATCCCAAATATACAATTACCGACATTGCGGCTACAATTTTTGGAGTTATCTACATCGGCCTATTGTTTGGATTAATTGTCAGCATTAGAAATTTTGACAACGGATTATTTTGGGTTATTTTATTATTTGTTTGTACTTGGGGAAGCGATACTTGTGCGTATTTCGTTGGAAGAGCATTTGGCAAAGTTAAGCTTGCTCCCGAGCTTAGCCCCAAAAAAACAGTAGAAGGATCCATTGGCGGAGTTGTTGGAGCCAGTGTTTTTACGCTTATCTACTGCTTAGTCATGATTAAGCTAGGCTATGTTTCATTTACAGTTGTTCAAATTTTTATAATTGTGTTAGTGGCCTGCTTCGCGGCGGTTCTATCACAAATCGGAGACTTGGCGGCATCTAGCATCAAGCGAAACGTCGGAGCCAAAGACTTTGGAAAAATTTTTCCGGGCCATGGCGGGGTGTTAGATCGATTCGATAGCGTCCTTCTAACTACACCTTTTATATTTGTAATTAGCTATTTATTTAATACTCCATAAAATATAAGGAGACAGATAATGAAAAAAATTGCTATATTAGGTTCAACAGGATCTATCGGAACGCAATCTCTCGATGTAATTCGAAATATGGAAAACGTAACCATTACAGGTCTCTCTTGTAACAAAGAAATCGATCTATTAGAACAACAAATTGATGAGTTTTCTCCCGAGATCGTTTGCGTTATAGATACTCAACAAGCGGCAAAGCTCCGAGAGCGCCTAAAAGCAAAACATTCTACAACGCAAGTGGTCAGCGGCATCTTTGGTCTAACATCTATTGCCAAATCTGGAGAAGATCTTTTGATAACAGCAGTAGTGGGTATAGCAGGTCTTGTGCCCACTCTTGCTGCAATAGAAGCCGGCATCGATATCGCTCTTGCCAACAAAGAAACGCTCGTATGCGCCGGAGAGCTGGTAATGGAGCGTGCAAAAATAAAGGGAGTACAAATTATTCCTGTAGACAGTGAACACTGCGCGATATTTGAATGTTTACAAGCAGGCACAAAATCAGAAGTTAGTAAACTACTTTTAACAGCTTCTGGTGGGCCATTTCGCGATTACGCTGCCCCCGATCTAGCAGATGTTACAGTAGAGCAAGCCTTGAAGCATCCAAACTGGACCATGGGCAAAAAAATTACTATCGACAGCGCCACTCTAATGAACAAGGGTCTCGAAGTTATAGAGGCAAGATTTTTATTTGATATCAGCCCCGAAAATATAGATGTTGTTGTTCACAAAGAAAGCATCATCCATTCTATGGTAGAATTTGTGGACAAGTCGATAATAGCGCAATTGGGTGTTCCAGATATGAGGCATCCAATTAGTTATGCCATAAATTACCCTAATCGCGTCGATACCAACTTGGTTCAATCTTTAGATTTCAAGCAAGCATTTACTTTGCATTTTAGCAGTCCAAACACAGCGCTATTTCCTTGCTTAGACCTAGCATTCGAAGCGCTAAAAGCCGGCGGCACTGCTCCACTCGTATTAAACGGAGCCAATGAAATTGCAGTTGAGTTATTTTTACAAAACAAAATTAGATTTTTAGATATTCCAAAGCTTATTCATAAAACATTGGATAAGCACATAATTATTAATAGTCCAACATTAGACGAGATATTGGATATAGATAAATGGGCAAGAGCTCAATGTTATGAAGGGGTGAGATAGTTGGTTTATGTTATAATTTTCGTTATAATTTTCGCAACGATTGTAGTAGTACATGAATGGGGGCACTTCATTGCTGCTAAAAAATGTGGTGTTGCGGTAAATGAGTTTGCAATTGGAATGGGGCCCAAACTTTGGAGTACCAAAAAAGAAGAAACGCTGTACACAATTCGATTATTGCCGATCGGCGGCTATTGTGCCATGGAAGGGGAGAACGAACAATCCAATAATCCCATGTCGCTAATGAGTAAATCACCTTTACAAAGAATGTTAATTTTCGTTGCAGGCGCTTTTATGAACGTCATTTTGACCTGGGTCCTTATGTTGGTGGTTTTGGGATATAATGGATATAATTCAAATGTTATAGCCAACGTTATTCCAGACTCTCCTATCGCATTAGCAGGAGTTCAGGCAGACGATACCATCATTGCCATCGACGGCGTCCCCGTCACAACGCAAACTGAAATTATGGAAATTTCCTCAAACGGCAACGCTAGTTACAATATGACAATCCAGGATCCGTCTGGTACGATCAGAAATGTCATTGTTACTCCACAAATAGATGCGAATGGCAATAGAATTTTTGGTTTCTACTCCAAAAGCGCGCGCTATGGCTTTTTTGAAACTATCTGGCAAAGTTTTTTAGAGACCGGCTGGATGCTAGTTGAAGTACTCCAAGGATTTTGGATGCTTATCTCAGGATCTCTTTCGGTAAAAGAAATGGCAGGTATCGTTGGAGTTGCTCAACTTACAACCCAAGTTTGGGATGCCTCGATCCAAGAAAGCGTTATGTACGCTATTATGAATATGGCTAGAATTGCAGCAATCCTTTCAGCCAACCTAGCTGTCCTCAACCTTTTGCCGTTTCCAGCTCTCGATGGCGGACGAATCTTTTTTACACTCATCGAAATAGTTCGTGGCAAACCTCTCAATCAAGAGAAGGAAGCAATGTTCCACTTTGCTGGCTTTATACTACTGATGATCTTAATGGTTGTAGTATTATATAACGATATTATCAGATTAATCGCATAAGCCACAATTTCACAGGTCTTTGTAATAGCAGAACATACTGCCGTTGCAAAGATTTTTTTAAATTTACTCAATAAGGAGATCAATTTTATGACCAAAACTATCAAAGTAAAAGACGTTTATATCGGAGGCAACCATCCTATCAGTATTCAATCGATGTGTAACACCAAAACACACGACATCCCCGCAACAATCGACCAAATCCAGGAACTTACAGCCGCTGGGTGCGAAATAATTCGTGTTGCAGTACCCGATCAAGCTGCAGCCAATGCGCTATCGCAAATCATCCCAGCAGTTGAGATCCCCGTTGTTGCCGATATTCATTTTGATTACCGCCTTGCGCTATCTGCAATAGAAAACGGGGTACACAAGCTGAGACTCAATCCAGGAAATATTAGTAATACTCAAAACGTTACCGCGGTCGTCAAGAAGGCTCAAAATTATTCTATACCCATCAGAATTGGCATCAACTCTGGCTCTATCGAAAAAAATCTACTTAAGCAATACGGCGTTTCAGCAACGGCCATGGTTCTCAGTGCCAAAAATCATATTGATTTACTCGAATCTCTCGACTTTACCGACATCTGCGTTTCTCTCAAAGCTTCCAATGTTCCCCTAAGTATAGCAGCATACGAGCTATTCTCCAAACAATACAACTATCCTCTACACCTAGGAATCACAGAAGCCGGCACACTCTACAACGGCACCGTCAAATCTGCTATAGGCATCGGCGCCCTGCTCTCACGTGGCATCGGCAATACCATCAGAGTCTCACTTTCCGACGACCCAATACAAGAAATAAAGTGCGCAAAGGCCATACTCCAATCTCTAAACCTCCGTAAGTTTGGGGTTGAAATCATCTCTTGCCCCACTTGTGGCCGTACACAATTTGATCTAATCAAACTTGTTCATAAAGTAGAAGCATACACGCAAAATTTTTCTGCAGACCTAAAAGTAGCCGTAATGGGTTGTATTGTCAACGGACCTGGTGAAGCGCGCGAGGCAGACATCGGCATTGCGGGAGGAAACGGCTCTGGGATTATTTTTAAAAAAGGCCAGATCATCCGCAAAGTACCCGAAGACGAGCTATTCACTACTTTTTGCAAAGAGTTCCAAAGTTTACTATAGGCCCTCCGGCACTTCATCAGCTGCAATCCATTTTGTAAACCTATAATTATATTTACTGTCATTGGCAGATTTTTCTATTGTTTCTACACACACGAATTTGTTGCGATACTCCGGAAATGCAGCATCTCCATCAATGTCGATATCCACTTCTGTTATATACAGCTCCTCTGCATATGGCATAAATAGCTCATAAATTTGACCTCCACCTATTACAAACGCATCTTCTTCTCTTGCAATGATCAGGGCTTCCGCAAAGTTTGTTACCACCTCGACACCTGCTATTTTCAAATCCGTATTTGTAGTCAACACTATATTTCGGCGATTTGGCAGCGGGCGCCCTATACTGTTAAAGGTTTTACGTCCCATTATCACAGTCTTGGCGGTAGTCATCTTTCTGAAGTAGTTCATATCTTCTTTTATATTCCAAGGCAGCTCATTTGCTATTCCTATTTGTCCATTTTTCGATACAGCAACTATCATCTTTATCACACTGCCACCTCAGCTTTGATCGCTTTATGCGGATTGTAATCTAGCAACTCAAAATCTTCATATCTAAAGTCAAAAATTGAATCCACTTTGCGCAATATTCGAATTTTGGGCAGTGATTTAGGCTCTCGCTTTAGCATCAACTTTACTTGCTGCAAATGGTTTGTATAAATGTGAGCATCCCCTATAGTATGGACAAAATCTCCCACCTCTAAATCGGTTACAGCTGCTATCATGTGCACTAATAAAGAATAAGACGCAATGTTAAATGGCACCCCCAAAAACGTATCTGCCGAACGCTGGTACATCTGGCACGACAGTTTTCCTTCTGCAACATAAAATTGAAAAAACATATGGCATGGCGGAAGCGCCATCTTTTCTATCTCTGGGACATTCCAAGCAGTTACAATCAACCTTCTAGAATCAGGATTAGACTTAATTTCTTCTATTACATGTGCAATCTGATCAACTCCCGAAAAGCTTCTCCATTGCGCACCATAAACTGGGCCCAAATCTCCGTTTTCATCCGCCCATTCATCCCAAATATGAACATTTTTATCCACAAGATATTTTATATTTGTATYTCCACTCAAAAACCATAGCAATTCATGTGCAATCCCCTTAAAGTAAGTCCGTTTTAAAGTCACCAACGGAAATCCCTCTGCTAAATTAAAGCGCATCTGATATCCAAATGTACTGATCGTCCCTACACCTGTTCTATCTTCCTTATAAACTCCGTTATCCATAATATACTGAACCAAATCTTTATATTGCTTCAAAAATACACCTCACCTCATTAGTTATATATATAAGTATTCCCCCTATCAATATGCAATTATAACTGTACTCATAAAATTTTTTTTTACTTACTTGCAATAACCATCAAATTTAACATAAATCTTTTTTTAAAACTATTAAAATTAGATTAATTCATTATTGTCAAGGTTTTACAAGTAATAATATAGTCTGTATATATTACATGCAAATTACAAAATATTCCTGTTTGTTGACTTTTAATCATAATTAGAATATACTTCCATGTATAGTTAGGTATAATTTTTTTTCTGCCTACTACATATAAATATAAAAGCCAAACAAAGCTAAAAGTAATTGCAATACATAAACGCATTGACAGCTTGTGCCTACAGAAAAAATAAACAGCTTTTGGCTTTACAATTTGGAATTATCGCAAACCACAAGGAGGATTTCTACATGAAATTAAAGCAAAAATTAGCAATGGTTTTAGCAGCAACTACTATAGCCACAGCCATACCAGTTACAACCAGTGCCATTGGTTTAACAGTTACTAAAGAATCTATGACCACACAAGTCAAAGATAACTATAATAAATACTGGTATATTAAATTAGAAGATTATCAAGTAAAAAACGAAGCTTTAAATTTAATTATCCACAATAATAATAACGATATCTTGCATGGTGCACATAATTCATTACCTTTTGAGATAATAGGTACAGATATCAAATTTGCCCCTACGTATTATATCGAAACAAAAGGAAACAAGGCCTTCAACAAAGAAGTCGATTTGGAAGACTATACCTTAGTAGATGGCACAGAAGTTCACCCCAACGCCGTATTTGCACTAGAAGATATTTCAGCAAATAACGATGGCTCCTATGTTACTGAAATGGGAGGGTTACCTAACAGACTTTTTGCTATTGATGAAGATGGAACCTATACTTCTTATGTATCTACATCTTATGCTTCCAAAAAACGTTATCTCAATAATGCTGCAACAAACGCTACCTATGCGCAAAACAAGACAACATCTATTGACGAAGCGTATTTCTTCGCCGAAGCTAAAAACAACGATGGCGTTCCTATTTATATAAATTTGACAGAAAACGGCGGTCAATTAAGCCACAATTTTGCTTCTATCAAAGACGTGAATCCTCAAGAGATTCCCGATATCATTACGCCTAATACTGGCACCATCAATACTGTCAGCTTCGACAACGCTTTTATTTTCGTCGAGCCTGCTACTAGCAATCCACTAAACGGCCAACTATATCTAAAAGAGTTTACTATATCTCCAGATAGATACGATGACCAAACTCTTACTGTTGAAATTTATCAAAATATGAACAGAAATTTAGATTCTCGTGTATATGTACCTATGGCATTCACAGTTACTGGTAAATCTCCATCTATCAAAGTAAACGGCGACGAAATTTTCGCTAATAAACTTATACTTAGTTCAAACACGGAAGTTAGTGGCGATCTTGTAGACATAAATTTAAACAGCAAAGGGCAAGTAGCTGTTGATGGTAGCGGCAAACTCGGCGTATTTGAATTAGAAGAGAAGCAAGAATATGTATTTTCTGGCACATTTGTTGCAACTGGAAAAGATTGGGAAGGTGATTTTTATCTTGATCCAGATGACGATACAGATGATGGCACCACAGGTGGCGGAGCATTTTTACTTCAACTTCAGGCCAAAAATTTAGAATTTGCTCTAGACGAAGGCGACAGATACTGGGACGAGTGGGAAATAGATGAGAACAACAAGATCACTTTCACCCCTGGTACTCTTCAAAACAATAATTATATTCAATTAAGTGGTGGCTTACGCGGAAAAGAAGAATTTGTTCAAATAGAAGTACTGGCAGTAGAAGAAAGCGAAATGTTAATCCGAGTTATTGATACTACTGATACGCACGATCAACGCAACTACGAAGGAGCTATCGAATTCCATAATTTACCTGTAGAAATAGCATCAAGACATGACGAACTTGATCTTGGCGATATCGAACTCACTATTACACAGGTTGAAGATATCGAGTACAAAAACAAGGGCGGAGATATAGGTCTTTTTGATTACGATGATGCCAACGAAGCCGAAGAAGAATTTGTCATAGCCAAAGTTGTTGACGAAGACGTTACATTTGAAGTTTTAGACGACGTCGACTTAGTTGCAGGGCAAGATTCTGGTACAATCGAAATACGTCTTGGCGAACTCATTGCTGGCTCCATTGATTCTAGAGATGAATTTTTTATCAGTTTCATTAATGCTGACATTGTCAGTGGCAGTTTAGAAAATGTTGAATTCCATTTTGAAAGTGACGACCTAGCAAATGATCCTGATAATATCTTATACGAAGATGATGGTGAATATATATTAGACCTTGACGCTATGTATGATGAATTGGAAAAAAATGGGATTCTTTCTGGCAGCAATGACCAAAAAGAAGACGATTGGCACGATATTCTGTCAGAACTCGAATTCGAACTGGAGATAGAAGCTCAGGCAGGCGTTTCAGGCACTATGCAAATGGTCATCGAAAGTGATAATTTTAAAGAAGAAGAAATATCTTTTGCTATCGGAACGGTATCACCTTCATTTAGAGTCAGTGCACCTCCTGTTCTAATTAATCTAGGTGTCAAAGATCAATCAACCGGCAAAATTACCTTCACAGAAACTGATGAAGAAATGTTCAAAGATGGCACCCAAATTATCCTAGCTATCGAAGATCTTGGYTCTAGCAACAAAACCTTTGACGATGCAGACGTTTATACCGACAAAAACTCTGGACTAGACGTTGATGCCAACTTTGAAGACGGTTTACTTGTTCTAGAAATTACAGACGAATCTGATGACGGACCTGGTACAATTACGATMGAAAATATCGTTTTCGACATTTGGGCAGGCACTCCAAGAGGCGGTTACGACTTATATATCGGTGGTAACGCTGTAGAATTCTCTAACAGTACTTATGATCAACTCTACGACGATAATAACAAAGACGAAGACGATATTTTTGATGCGTTTGTAGATGAATCTGATATCACTGTTGCAGATTATTTGACCGTTGGCGCCGAAGCAACAGAACCAGAAACTCCTAAAGTTGTTACAGTTGTTGACTTTAGATCAGGCACAACTACAGTAAATGGTCAACGTGTTTCTATGACATCCAGACCTTATATCACTCCTGCAGGATGGTCAATGATCGGTGTACGTGATATTGCAACATTCTTTGGAATAGATGAACAGCAAATCGCATATGGTCATGACGAAAACAATGTTATGAACGTAACTATTACAAACGGGCCAATCGGAGCTCCAGGATCCACCCTTGTAACTGTTAAACATGGATCAAAAATTCTTATGGTAAACGGAACTCCTGTAATTATGGGTGAACCAATGACTATCGGCTCTGATAACCGTGCCTATGCTCCTATCAGACCAATCGCCGAAGCACTTGGATTAACTGTAGATTGGAACAACGCCACCAGTACAGCAACATTCCAAAATTAATACTATAACTCACAAGGGAGGTTAATTGCTCCCTCTTTTTTTGTCTTTTTTTATGATAATCAAGTCTCTATGCCACTATATGGCAATGATTATATTTTTTTAAAATTTGTACAATGGTATTTTTTCATAAAATTACCTCAATAAATCAAGCAATAGCAATGAAATATTTATGGCAAATCTTGGACTTTTCTGACTTATTTGTGTAATATCGGTACAATTGGTTACATTATAGTTACGAATTGACATTTTTTGTTGACTATTTATAACACTTATAATATAATTCTAGGGGTAGATTGAGAATATCTCATAATTATGTTAAATATAAAAGCCAAAGAAAATCCRAAAGCATATATATTTTTTTATTATATTTTTTTATTATATTTTTTTATTATATTTTTAACTTGCTTTTGGCAAAAGAAAGTTCTAGTACGCATAATATTAAGGGGGATTTAAAATGAAACTACGTCAGAAATTAGCAATGGTTATGGCGGCAGCTATGGTCACTTCTGCTACACCCGTTATAACTCGTGCCGTTATTGTTGATGTCGTCAAGGAATCGATGACCACCGACAGTGAGTACAATAAATACGGTTATTACCAAGAAGAAGATGGCGATATATATCCAGCACAAAACCAAGCCATCAATTTGCAAATCAGAAATAATAGCAGTGATTTATATCCTCTCCAAGAAAGTCACTTGCCTGCTATTGTAGAGATTACTTCCAAGGATATTTCTTTTGATGAAAACCTATTTCAAGAAACTTATAAAGATCTCGATGGATATATATTACTATATGATACAATGCTTTCTTCTTATGATTATAAAGATCCCGAACCACTAAATCGTAAATACCCCTACGCTCTTGCGGATAATTCAAAACGCAACGATCGTCAGCTTGCATCAGATTTAACTAGTGGCTCAGAAGCAGGACCCGGAGGTAGTGATGATTCCTCTGGCAAGGATATGTATCCTCATAGATTATTCACTATCGATGAAGATGGCAATTATACATCGTATGTATCAATGGAATATGCGGGCATACGCACCAATTATAAAAACTACCTTAACTCAGGCGATGAAATTTATTTGTTTGGACTTGCATCGAAAGACAAAAATGACGACATTGATACCACCGACACAGGCGAAAGAGTTTTTTTAAATATGATCAAAGACCCTAGTGGAGACAAAGAACATAGTTCATCTACACGTGATAAATTAGTAATAAACGATGGCGAACCTAAACCAATTGCTATCTATCTCGAAGATCCCAACAAAGAGTGGGACGTATATGACCAATTTGGAGAAGATGTTTTGAGTGGACAGAGCACAGGAACTAGAGCATATATCAAAGAATATACATTGTACCGCGACCAATATGGCGATGCCAAAACATTAGAGATGGCGATCTATAACCGCTTAGGCACAAATGCCGTAACCCAAAGAATGTATGTGCCACTAGCATTTAGAGTTACGGGACCAAAGCCTTCCATTAGACTTCATGACGAAACCGGCTACTTCACAATCGGCTGGGATGTTGCTTTATCCTCTAATACCACCATCAGCGAACATAGCGTCGATATACATGATAAAGATTTAGGACATCTTTCTATTGACGGCAAAGGTAATCTCGGTTCATTCGAAATCGAAGAAACTCTAATGTTTGTCTTTAATGGTGAATTTACTGCGACCAATGATCGTTCTAATGATGAAATTAGAGAAGACTTAGAAGCCGCAAAAGATGGACGCACATATCATATCCAACTTAAAAATAGCAAGCTAGCATTTGATGGTTTATCAGAAGGCGATAGGTATTGGGATTTAAAACCTGACCCAGCCAATAATGAACCTGGCAGAGAGGGTGCTCTTGCTCAGTACATTCAATTAACCGGTGGATTCCGTGGTTATGAAGACTATATTCAGGTCGAAGTTCTTGGTGTACAAGACGAAGAATTGGTTATTAGAATTATCGACGAATCACTGCATTCAGAAAAAACTCGTAACTATGAAGGTGGCTTCGAATTTGTCAATCTTCCAATCGAAATCAGCTCTAGACATGATGAACTAAAAGAAGGCGATCTAGAAATGATCGTAACAGAAGTCGATAATGTCCACTTTGAAAATAACGGCCAAGTTGATGACGTTGACTTTAGCAATGCACGCAGTGCGGACGAAACCTTTACTATTGCCAAAATAAATTCTGATGATGTTCTAATTAGCATCGACGAAGAAGCTGAACTTGTTGCTGGTCAAACTACTGACAAAATTGAAATTACGTTGCGCGAGCTTGTTGGCGGATCTATCAACCTTAGAGATGAGTTCTATCTTCGATTTGATAATGCTTATGTTGTCACAAACGAAGATGATGACATTGACATTGAGTTTGAGTTTGATTCTGAGTCTATAGACAATGTTGACGCAAATGTATTGCTAAAAGATGGCGACGAATATATATTAGACCTTGATAATCTCTATGATGCTTGCGAAGGTACGTATTTCGAAGAAGACGACGAAGAAGCTTGGTACGAAATCCTTGAATCTCTCACTTTTGAGCTAGAACTTGGAGCTGATGCAGATGCAGATGCAGGAAATATTACACTTACCATCGAAAGCGACAACCTAGCTGATGAGGAAGTTACGTTTGTAGTCGGAAATGTTACGCGTCCATTTGTAATAGAAGCAGAACCTATTTACCTCGATATCGGACTTAAAGAGCAACGTACTGGAAATATTATTATCAAAGAAACTAAAGAAGAAATGTTACTCGATGGTCATGAAATTATCATAGGTTTGGAAGACCAACATATCGTTGATGCGGAGGTTAACTTCGATGCTAATTCCGGAATCGATGCCGATATTTCCATAAAAGACGGTCTAATTATACTTACAATAGAAGAAGAATCCGATGATGTTCCTGGACAAATTATAGTTTCAGATCTAGAATTTGACATTTGGGCAGGAACACCTAGAGGCGAATATAATTTATTTATCAGCGGTGATGCTCTTGACCATGCTAATAAAACTTACAATGACATGGAAGATGATGCCAAAGACCAGCGCTACGACTCCGATGAAATGGTTGAATACATCGAAGACGAAACAACATCTGTAAAAATAGCAGATTATTTAACTGTTGGCACTGGTGAAAATCCAGAAGTCGAAAAAACACAAATAAAAACAATCGTAAACTTTAGATCTGGCTCCACAACAGTAAATGGTACTCGAGTGGCTATGACCTCTAGACCATATATCACCCCTACAGGATGGTCGATGATCGGCGTTCGCGACCTTGCTCTATTCTTCGGAATCCCAGAAGAACAAATTTCATTTGGACATGACGAAAATAATGTTATGACTGTTACAATTCGAAACGGCAAAATAGCAGAAGCAGGCTCTACGCTTGTCACTGTAAAACATGGTTCTAAAATTTTAACTGTAAATGGAAATCCAGTGATAATGGGCGAAGCCATGACTATCGGCTCCGACAACCGAGCTTATGCACCTATCAGACCTATAGCAGAAGCATTAGGMCTCACTGTATCTTGGGACGGAATAAATAGTATCGCAACATTTTCAAATTAATACTTAGAGGGCTCCGGCTCTTTTTTTATTGCTTRTTCATTTTAATATGATATGCTATTTACAAATCATACTACAGAACTTMCAMTGACATGGAAGATGATGCCAAAGACCAGCGCTAYGACTCCGATGAAATGGTTGAATACATCGAAGACGAAACAACATCTGTAAAAATAGCAGAAGCAGGCTCTACGCTTGTCACTGTAAAACATGGTTCTAAAATTTTAACTGTAAACGGAAATCCGRTGATAATGGGCGAAGCCATGACTATCGGCTCCGACAACCGAGCTTATGCACCTATCAGACCTATAGCAGAAGCATTAGGMCTCACTGTATCTTGGGACGGAATAAATAGTATCGCAACATTTTCAAATTAATACTCAGAGAGCTTCGGCTCTTTTTTTGTTACACATAATATTACGGTATAAATCTTTATTTTACATAACCCCTTTATAGTCCCTATTTTATTATGTAACACAACGACACATTATTACGCAAAAATTACAAAATATCTCCGTTTATTGACTTTTTGCGCTATATATTATATAATTCTAAATGTAGCAGCAAGCAAGACACATAACTGCTACCCTAAATATAAAAGCCAAAGAAGAAGCCAAAAGCATCCACTGCAAAATAACTGGTCTTTTGGCTTGACATACTAATCATACAACATATATAGATAAAAATAGGGGGATATAAAAATGAAATTACGTCAGAAATTAGCAATGCTAATGGCAGCAACTATAATAACTTCCACAATGCCTACACTCACCAGCGCAATACAAATTTTAGTAAACAAAGAATCTATGCTTATGTCTAATGAGTTCGGATACATGAACACTGCCGCTGACAAAGAGGCAATCAATTTACAGATCTATAATAATAACAATGACCCTATGAAAGCCAGTCACGACTCTCCTATACCATTTCAAATTAAAGGACTAGACATCAAATTCGACGAAAAACTTTATGCAGAAACAAAAGGGGACAATACTTTTTCTGAGGAGGTTACCTTAAATGATTATGAGGGCATCACCAACGATACGGTGTACGCACTCACAGATTATTCAAAAGGCTCCGATCTCACCGATGGTAAATTAACTAATAACGATAATGGCTACGCAGATAGAATTTTTGTAATTGATAAGAACGGTAACTATACCTCATATGTATCAATGCTATATGCAAAACAAAAATCCTATCTTCGATATGATTCTAAACCTCTCGCTAGCTATATCCAAAACCCCGCTAAGAATGTTACTGAAATATTTATGTTTCAAAAAGTCACTCCAAAAGAGGGTAAAAAAATACCATTTGGTGTTGACAAAGAACCACTTTATATCAACGTAGTTCCAAATGATGAAAGAACCGCTTTCGTACCCAATCCCGACAGTATCACACCATTTAATCCCAATGATGACAATGATGACATGTCAGAGTTAATTGATGTCAATAAAGATAACAACGGTTTCATTTTTACAACCGCCCTACCACCTGATGCCCAACTCTATCTTAAAGATTTTACAATATTTAGAGACAACTATGGCGACGACTCCGTTTTAGATGTTGAGTTTTACCAAAACTTTAATAAAGGATTAAATGAACGTCTTTATGTACCCGTAGCCTTTAGAGTTTCTGGCAAGGCACCTGCTCTTGATGTAGATGGTAAAGAAATCTATAGCAACAAATTAGTTATTAGCTCCAATCCCGAAGTTAGTGGCGATATTGCAGATATCAATCTTAAACGCGACGGTCAACTCTCAGTAGATGGCAAAGGCGAATTGGGTATCTTCGAAATAGAAGAAAATCAAGAATTTGTGTTCAATGGAACATTTTCAACAAATGACTATAGTATCGATATGCCAGACATTTTAGAACAAGGTGACGGTGGTGCGATTTTCCATCTTCAACTCAGTGATAGCGATCTTGCATTTGATTTACGTGAAGGTGACAGATTATGGAATGAAAAAGCTACTATTGATCAAGATGGCAATATAACCGATGGTGAACCAGGTGCACTTGCAGGTCATATTCAATTAACTGGAGGTTTAAGAGGCTTTGATAACTATATTCAAGTAGAAATTCTTGCCGCAGAACATAATGAAGTCGTACTTAGAATTATTGATGAAACAGATGACATCAACCGTAAATATGAGGGCGGCATCGAATTTCATAATTTGCCAATTGAACTTGAATCTAGACATACCGAGCTTTCTCTTGGAGACGTCGAATTGTCAATAACTCAAGTTGACCCAGACAGCCTCGAGGAAGGCGACAAAGTTGGTCATCTTGATTTCAAAGATTCAGATGAAATACAAGAAACATTGACCATTGCAGAAGTAATAGACGACAATGTTTTGGTAGAGATACTTGATGAAGCCGAACTTTATGCTGGTCAAGATTYTGATACAATAGAAATTGCCATTCAAGAAATCGTAGGCGGTGCTATCAACCCAAGAGACGAATTCTTTTTCAAATTGAATAACGGAAAACTGGACCCAGATTTGAAAGACAACTTAGAACGCATAACTTTTAAATTTGAAGGTGGCGAAGTTCAAAATGATGACCAAAAAATATTCAGTCATGAAGATGATGAAGAATATACTTTAGATCTCGATGAACTTTACGATGCTTGCGAAGGAATATATTTCCAAGAAGATACAGCTAACGGTGATGCAAAAGGGCACCAAATATTAGAAGAGCTTACTTTTGAGCTTAAAGTACGCGCCAATGCTGGTACAAAGGCAGGTGATATGACCGTTACTGTCGAAAGCGATAACTTTAAAGATGAAGAAAAAACCGTAGTTGTTGGTAATATTAAAACGCCTTTCACCGTCACGGCCGAACCTGTCTATCTCGACCTAGGTGTTAAAGAACAAAAAACCGGCAAGATTGTTCTCAAAGAAACTGCCGCAGAAATGTTTAGGGATGGGCATGAAATCATCATCGAATTAGAAGATATCGGACTTGATAGCAGATCATTTGATGACGGAAATGTATTTACCGATGAACAGTCCGGGCTTGAAATCGATACAAACTTTRATGGCAAAGAAGGTACACTCACAATTACCATCACCGAAGAATCTGACGATATCCCTGGAACCATTACCGTCGAAAATATCGAGTATGACATTTGGGCTGGTACGCCTAGAGGTGCCTATGATCTCACAATTAAGGGCGATGCCATTGATTTTTCTGGGGATAGCGACTTAAAATATCAAGACTATTTGCATATCGGAGAAAATATTGAGCCAGAGAAAATATCCACTGTTTCTAAAGTAGACTTCAAATCTGGTAGAACTACAGTAAACGGAACACCTGTTGCTATGACCTCTCGACCTTATATCACAACTTCTGGCTGGTCTATGATTGGCGTGCGTGATATCGCATCATTCTTTGGAATAGACGAAGATCAAATTAAATATGGCCACGATGAATTTGATGTTATGACCATCACCATTACCAACGGAAAAATTGCCGAGCCTGGTTCAACTTTAGTAACCGTTAAGAATGGTTCAAAAATTCTTACAGTAAACGGTAACCCTGTCATTATGGGTGAAGCTATGACTATCGGATCCGACAATCGTGCGTATGCACCGATTAGACCTATCGCAGAA
>NZ_ABEQ01000063.3 GCF_000171335.1 Candidatus Epulonipiscium viviparus | reverse complement strand
AAAAAATACAAAAAAAAATCGAAAGGGGAACTGCAATGAAAAAAAGTATTTACATTATAATCATATGCTTACTTTTTTTTAACTTATCAATCTTTGCAACTGATAACACCAAAGTTGACTGGTGGATTATTCGAAGCAAAGAACACGCCACGCCGCGCATAAACGACAAGCTTTCATATAAACTAGAAGATTATGACGCATATTATACAGGAAATACGGACGAAAAGGTTTTATATCTCACATTCGACGAAGGCTACGAAAACGGTCAAACATCAAAAATTCTAGACATCCTAAAAGCCAATGACATCCACGCAATTTTCTTTGTTACTTCACCATATATCACCACCAACCCAGACTTAATCACCAGAATGGAAGCCGAGGGACACATGGTAGCAAATCATTCCAAGAATCACCCCTCTATGCCAAAAAATACCAATGATGTGGCAGCCTTTACAAAAGAGTTTACAGATGTAGAAGACAAATACACCGCCATTACTGGCAAGCAAATTACCAAGCTTTTTAGGCCTCCAATGGGTCACTATTCAGAAAAGTCTCTCGAATTAACACAGCAACTAGGCTATTCTACTCTATTCTGGAGCTTTGCATATGCCGATTTTGATACCAGAAATCAGCCCGACCCGATCAAAGCGCAACAGTTGATATCCGACAATCTACACAACGGAGCCGTTATCTTATTACATGCAGTTTCACAAACTAATACAGACATTCTCGATTCGGTAATCAAAAACGCTAAAAATCAGGGCTATACCTTTTCACTCTGGCAAATTGATTCTGCAGAAAATACCGCAGTTCCCGCCGATGATGTAGTTGTTGATGAGACTTCTACTTCAGCAGACCCTGCGGCAATGATAGTAATTCCAGAAACATTAAGTCACTCTTAAGATACCTCGAGCATTGCTTCCTCTGTCAATTTGGAGGCGGCTCATACATATTAGTAGTCAAATCCTGGCGATTCTAACGGTGCGTCTAATATAGAATTGCTCGGAACGTTTACATAACTTGGCGGCACTTCTCCGGAGCTTACTTTGTCTATTAACATTATTCGCCTCGCTACCACCACTTCTTCCTCAAATAATGGCACCACTATCTGAATAGTGGCCACCACATCGAGCCACACCGTGTGATTTACTTGGTTGATCCCCGTCTCCTTTAAATCGTTATCATAGTCTACTGTAACAGTTCCTATTGGCAACACTTCTATCGTTAATTCTGGTCCCAAATTAGCAAAAATTCTGCTTCCTGTCAAATTTCCCAACGGTATCTTAAAGGGCAGCACCCCTATGTTTTGAAGCGCATCGGAGCATCTCGCTATTATTTGTGCACATAAATTATTGATTAATATTGAGTTTACATTCCACGAAACTTGATCTCCGTCATCGTTGTAGTCATATGCTAGCAAATCTTCTATCGTAGTTTGGTTTGTTGCAAGGGTCTGAGCTATTGCTTCATTGATAGCCTGCGTTGCTATCGTGGTGGTTTGCAACTTCGCCATTGCCATAGACGTTGGAAGCGTTTCTCTGTCTAGCTGTATATAAATTATCGCTATAGTTATAAATATGATAGCAACACCAATGATGCTTTGTATTCTATAACTATTGGGATGTTTATTCTTATCAATTTTTATAAAGTCTCTTATGTATTTTCGCGGGGGATCGTTGCTATCTTCTGTTGCTATATCGCGTGTTGGCCGATTTTCGGCTGCTATATCGCGTATCGATCGATTCCCTGTTGCCATCGCATCTTGCGCGAACTGATTCCTCGGTGCCATCGCATCTTGCGCGAACTGATTTCTCGGTGCCATCGCATCTTGCACGAACTGATTCCTCGGTGCCATCGCATCTTGCGCGAACTGATTTTTCGGTGCCATCGCATCTTGCGTGAACTGATTTCTCGGTGCCATCGCATCTTGCGTGAACTGATTTCTCGGTGCCATCGCATCTTGCGCGACATGATTTCTCGGTGCCATCGCATCTTGCGCGAACTGATTTCTCGGTGCCATCGCATCTTGCGCGAACTGATTTTTCGGTGCCATCGCATCTTGCGCGACATGATTTCTCGGTGCCATCGCATCTTGCGCGACATGATTTCTCGGTGCCATCGCATCTTGCGCGAACTGATTCCTCGTTGCCATCATATCTCTTATTGACCCTTGAGGGATCGTTGGTATATATATCTTTTGCGTTTGTGGATTAAAATGCATTTTTTTGGATGACACTTGTGTCCTGAACATATATCCTCTTTTAAAAATAAGGTTTCCTCCTTTGCTATTCTATACTTGTACAATATATTCTCATATAGAATCTGCTATTACATTATTTTCCCTCGCAACGAAAATAACTGGGTAATATACCCAGTATCATCAATTGCTTTCCTTATAATATCCTTATAATAAATTTAGATTGATCTGTGCCCTCTCATGCCCTTGCTCAGCAGCCTTTGCATACCAGTTTGCAGCTTCTGCAATGTTTTTTGTTACTCCTTCCCCAAATTCATAACACCAGCCAAGATTAAATTGCGCGTCTCCATGCCCCTTATCTGCCGCTTTCTTTAGCCACTTAAATGCCTCCAGCAAATCTACTTCTGTTCCTTCACCATATTTATAACACATTCCCAAACTAAATTGAGCTTCCATATAATCTTTCTCCGCGGCCTTTGTATACCACTTAACTGCCGCCGACAAATCTCTACACTCTGATTCTGTTCCATAACATATTCCCAAATTATTTTGCGCAGGAACATACTCTTTCTCTGCGGCCTTGGCAAACCACTCTATGGCCTTTTCTAGATTTTTTACGACGCCTCTTCCATAAAAATAACATATGCCGATGCTGTTTTGCGCTCGCGGGCTTCCTTTTTCGGCAGCTTTTGTATACCACTTTGCAGACTCCTCTAAGTCTAGTTTTACTCCCATTCCAGTTGCATATAAATACCCCAAATTTGTTTGCGCAAAGACGTCTCCTTGCTCTGCCGCCAGCTTATACCATTTCACTGCGATATCGCAATCTTGCCGTACACCCTTCCCTTTTTCGTAATGCAAACCCAAATTACTTTGCGCAGTACTGTTTCCTTTTTCGGCAGCTTCTGTCAGTAATTTTATGGCCTGATCCATATCTGCTATTATCCCAGTTCCTCGTTCATAACACATAGCCAGATTGTTCTGTGCCAATAGATACCCTTGCTCGGCAGCTTTATTATATAATTGAAAAGCTTTCTCCGGGCTTCGTTCCACTCCCACTCCCTGCTCATAACACGCCGCCAAGCTATTTTGTGCCATAGCATGCTCCTGGTTGGCCGACATTGTATACCACTTAACTGCCTCTTTTATGTTTTTCTCTACTCCTTTTCCTAGTTTATAGCAAACCCCTATCCTATACTGCGCCTCTGCGTCTCCCTCTACTGCAAGCTCAAACCACCTGCGCTCTTCTTCGTTCATAAATATATCCGATTTTATAACAATATTTTCCTCTTGTTTGATGTTTAGCATCCTCAATTTATTACGCATGTTTATTTGCATGGCTGCCCCTTTCTATATTATTTCAATATGTATTATATGGTCCAAAACTAATTTTACCATCTATTGTCATCACTGTAAATATATTAGCAAAAATAATACCACATCTAATTCGCAAAGACGTGGCTTATCATTATTAGTTATTATCTTTGGTTAATACTTCCCATACAAAACCTTCGGTTATCACGCAATTTATAAAACTCATTTGCCTATCTGCAATTTTACATTTAACCGATGGCATCGAAATCTCTTTCAAATTCTTACAATTAAAAAACGCTCTCTTCGCTATACTACTTATTTCCTTTGGAAGTTCTACTCGCTTTAGTTCATCGCAAAACGCAAACGCATTTTCTGATATTGCTTTCAGTGTCTTTGGMAAAACTACTTCCTCCAACTTTTCGCATCCATAAAACGCCGAGTTATCAATTATTTTTACGCCTTCTTCTGCTATTTTTATAGTTGCCAATTGAGCACACGACGCAAATGTTAGGTTTTTAATATGCTCTACACCTTTTGGAATAGATATCGACTTCAATTTTTTACAATTTAAAAACGCTCCGACACCAATCTCGGTCAACTTTTGCGGCATATCTACTACTACCAAATTTTTACAACTTTCAAATGCATATCTGCCAATGCTTTTTACACTATTTGGTATAACTACCCATATTATTTTTTCACACTTACTGAATACGTTCGTCTCTATTGCAGTTACTCCGTCTGGAATTTTTACTAACCCTCGCTCACCTGTATATTTAACCAAAACGCCATCTACRATTTCAAAATCATCCGACTTTTCCTCTTTTACAATGGGTATACTTTCTCTCATTTCCTCCATTTCAGCATTATTCTTTATCAATTTTTCTTTAGTTTTTTGCATCTTTTGCGCTGCGTTTTGCAAACTTACAGTCACTTCTTGTAATTTTCTGAACATCTCTTTTATGACTATATCATTTGAAATCTCTTGTATTTTTCTTAGCATATCTCTTGCCACTAACTCAACTGGAGCATCTGGTAGATTATTATGCTTTACGTTTTTTTCAAGCAACATTGTATCGCTCTTAGAATATAGATCATTCTCTTTAGTTTTTTTCATTGTAGTTCCTCCTATAGTCATTMMTTCTTATTTAATAAWTATGGCACATTTTYTTTCAAAGTATACCATTATTTACTTTCAAAATTTAAGCCCATCATTTTTTCTATTTCTACCTGTATCATATTTACATACTCAAACCAATCTTTACATTTATCTATGTTTGCCATGGCATTCCTAGCGCTTTCATAAAACAATGTTCGCATCATTTGTTCATTTGCATCGTTAGAGTTTTTATGCTCTTCTAACACCTTATTCACAATCTCTTCTAGCTCTTGCACATTTTGAGGTGCCGAAAATCCTATGTTCAACAACAATGACCCTATATACTTGTTGAGTGTATCAAACGCACTTTGCATAGCCGATCCCTTCTTTCTAATATTTTGCCTTCCTTTAGAGTATAACTCATATTCCAATATTTTACTCATGAAATTTCATTACTTTACCATGTTCTTTTTCTTTTGCTGCAAAATTAATGCACAATTATTTCAATTATTTCATATGGTGTATAATTCTTTATATAAAAAAGGAGGGCTCAAACTTTTTCATTGCAGTTATTCCAGCTATGTTTATGACYGTAGTTGTTACCTGCTATATTTTAGTTGCACCAGAAGGCTTTGGAGCTATCGCCACTTCAGTTTTTGGAAGCATCAAAATTGCCGAACTCGCTGGAGTAGCCATCGGAATTGCCGCAGCTGCATTGGCCTATATTGCCTTTAATAAAAAGACTTCATCATAAAAATAGACGAGTTATTCGTTTGCTGTTTATTTTACTATCTTTTTGAGAATACTCTTAGCCAAAGGATGTGAAAATATGATTTTAAAACAAATGCTAGATTACGCAAAGTTTTTGCTAACACAGGCCATTGCAGCTGGTGACTCCGTTGTTGATGCAACCTGTGGAAATGGAAATGATACCCTATTTTTGGCCAATTTGGTGGGTGCCGAAGGCAAAGTTTATGCATTCGATATTCAGGATGTTGCAATAGCAGAGACAACCCGCTTGCTTGCTGAGCATAATATAGACTGCGTACAAGTAATTAAAGATGGGCACGAAGTTGCTCACAAATATATGGAATCTTCAATCGCAGCTGCTATATTCAATCTCGGATACTTGCCCAAGGGTGACCATTCTATTACAACGCAATCACACACTACAATTACAGCCGTCGACCACTTGCTCGATTACCTTAAGCCAAATGGCATCATCGTTTTGGTTGTATACCATGGGCATAGCAACGGCAAATTAGAAAAGCGAGCTTTGCGCAGTTTCTGCCAAACATTAGATCAAAAAAGTTTTTCCGTGTTAGAATACAAATTTCTTAATCAAAAAAACAACGCACCTTTTATTATCGCCATCGAAAAATTATAGCGATAATCTCAGCAGAAAACATTATCTCTTTGATGCTCTCTGCTGAATCGTTYTTATTTTTTGTCTTGCTTAATCAATTCTCTCAGAGCTTCTACTCCCACTTTTATGGCCATTTCCGTATCGTGAACTACGGGATTTTCAAGCCCCATCTTTTCTCTCTCCTGATTTGCGACAACCAAAAAACTCGACCCACAACGCACTCCCAAGAAGCTCGCAACTGTAAATAACGCCGCCGACTCCATCTCCGAAGCCTTACATCCCAGCTTTTTCCATGCTTCCCATTTATTCAGCAACTCATAATTTACAGGCATAATCTCTGGGCTATGCTGCCCATAAAACGAATCTTTACATTGAACCACTCCTGCATGCCACTTAAAATTAAGTTTTCTTGCAGCACACACAAGCGCATTCGTAACTTCCAAATCTGCTACTGCAGGAAATTCTATCGGCGCATACTCTTTGCTAGTGCCTTCCATTCGGATCGCAGCTGTAGCTATCACTATGTCTCCACCCACAATTTCTGTTTGCATTCCGCCGCAGGTGCCCACGCGTATAAATGTATCTGCGCCAGATCGTACAAGCTCCTCCATCGCAATTGCCGCAGATGGCCCGCCAATTCCCGTCGACGTTACGCTCACCTTTGTCCCCTCTAGGTATCCCGTATAGGTTACATATTCYCTACTATCTGCAACCAACACCGCGTTATCAAAATGCTCCGCTATCTTTTTGCATCGCTTTGGGTCGCCTGGCAAAATAACGTACTTCCCAACATCTCCTGGCCTTGTTTGAATATGATACTGCAATCCTTCTTCTCCTGAATATTTCATAGCAGTTACTCCTCAATTTTTTAATTTGTGATGTTACATTTATTAGATTAACTCCATTTTTTTAGCATTTCAAGGTGCCAACGCCTATTCTAACGCTACAATTTTTGATATTCTATATGCATGAAAATCTACGGAGGTGTGATATATGTTTAGAAACGACTATAGCGAAGGAGCTTGTCCTGCTATTTTAGAAGAGCTTACACGAACCAATTTTATGAGAACCAGAGGATATGGCGACGATCCATTTTGTAGTARGGCACAAGATTTAATTAGGGCACACATCGGAAACGACGCCGCCGATGTACATTTTTTTGTGGGCGGAACGCAAACCAACCTCACTGCTCTTAGCGCATTTTTGCGACCTCACGAAGGAATAATTTCGCCAGATACCGGGCACATTCAGCTTCATGAAACTGGCGCAATAGAAGCCACCGGCCATGCCATTATCACAGTTGCCAACCACGACGGCAAGCTTGCTGCAGATCAAATTGCTCCTATTATCAAAAATCATATGCCAATTCACATGACCAAACCGCGATTGGTATACATTTCCAATTCTACAGAATATGGCACAGTCTATACCAAAGAAGAGCTCTATGCTATCAGCCAAGTATGCAAGCAACACAATTTATTACTATACCTTGACGGCGCTCGGCTCGGCGTTGCCCTTACCTGCGATGCTAACGATCTAACTATAGCGGACATATGCAATTGCGTCGATGCATTTTATTTTGGCGGYACCAAAAACGGAGCACTGTTTGGCGAAGCGCTCGTGATCCTAAACGAGAATCTTAAATCAGATTTTCAATATTTTATAAAGCAACGCGGAGCTCTGTTAGCCAAAGGCCGTTTGCTAGGAATTCAGTTTGCGACACTGTTTTCAGATAATTTATTTTATGATCTAGCTTACCATGCAAATGCCACTGCAAAAAGGCTTAGCGAAAGCATTGTGGATCTCAACTTTAAGCTTCTTACCCCAACGCAAACCAACCAAATTTTTGTGATCGTTTCTACTGCCCAATACCAAAAGCTTTTATCGATGCCAGAATTTGATTTCGAAGTTTGGGAGCCTCACCCAGATGGGCTAGTAATCCGTTTTGTTACATCTTGGGCCACTCCAGACGAAAATATCGATCGCTTATTAGCAGCATTAGCTCAAATCCAAACTATCTGAATAAAAGCTGCCCATAATTAGAATACTAACCAAAAATACACATATTAGGAGGCTTTTTATGAGCACAGCTTTAGAACACTTTAAGCAAATATGCACTATCCCACATGGATCTGGAAACGAAAGGGAGCTGAGTAACTATTTGGTTCGCTTTGCCAAAAATGCGGGGCTAGAAGTCGCGCAAGATGACGCACTCAACGTCTATATATATAAACCAGCCAGCCCCGGATACGAAAACAAAGATACGATTATACTTCAAGGGCACATGGACATGGTGTGYGAAAAAGATAAGCAAACCGAATTTGACTTTGCAACAGACCCCCTCAACCTCAAAACCGATGGTGACTTTTTATATGCAGAAGGCACAACTTTGGGTGCAGACGACGGCGTTGCTCTTGCATATCAGATGGCAATCATCGAAGATACAACCCTCAAGCACCCTCCCCTTTGCTTATTAATAACCACCGAAGAAGAAACCGGAATGGGCGGGGTCATTGCATTAGACCGCAATCTAATTCAGGGCAACACATTAATTAATCTCGACTCTGATATCGAAGGAGAATTTTTAACCAGTTGCGCAGGTGGCTTGCGAATTAAACTTACCATCAATGGCATCAAATTATCTATCGCACCCGGCGAAGTGGCATATACTCTAAAATTGCGAGGCCTAAAAGGAGGTCACTCTGGAGCAGAAATTCACAAGGAACGAGCCAATGCCAACGTCGTGATGGGGCGAGTTTTGGATCTCCTAAACGACAAATTTCACATCGGCATCTCCAGCCTCGATGGCGGCAGCAAGGACAATGTTATCGCCCGCGAAGCCGATGCCGTAATCACAGTGGTTGACGAAAAAGCCAAGGCTATGCTAGAATATATCGAAGACATAGCTGCAACACTAAAAGCTGAATACGCCGCACAAGATGCTGACATTAGTTTACACGTGGAAAAAACTACTGTGCAGACAAAGTTTATGAGCGATACGAAACAAAAGCTGATCGACCTACTACGTATATTGCCAAACGGCGTTGTTGCCAAAAGTTGTTATATAGCAGACTTAGTCGAAACTTCGCTAAATCTTGGCGTCATTTCAACAGCTGATAACGTTATCACAATTACACTCTCTCTTCGAAGCTCTGTAGAATCCAAAAAAATTGACCTTACACATAAAATTAAAACTATTGCCAAAGTGATGGACGTTAAATTTTCTGAGACCGGAGACTACCCAGCGTGGCAGTATAAGCAAGAYTCTCGAGTTCGTGATGCCGCAGTTGCAACGTATCGCAAATTATATGGAGTCGACCCCGAAGTTCGAGCCGTGCATGCGGGCCTGGAATGTGGCATACTGTCTCTCAAAATAGATGATCTCGATGCTATTTCCTTTGGTCCAAACGTCTATGACATACACACGCCAAAAGAAAAGATGAGTATCAGCTCTTTCGAGAAAATGTATGGCTTTTTAATTACTTTGCTTGAGGAGATATAATGAAGATCGAAAGGCGCCATAAATATTACACCATATGCGTATATGTTGTCATTAGCATCGTCATCACTATCCTCATCTCTATCTGTATGATTAAATTTATACCTATAATGGGGTGGCTGCACTGGCTATTTGACAGAACAGTCGATTTACTGTCGCCTTTGCTAATCGGCCTAGTGCTTGCGTATCTGATGGAGCCCGTTGTCGATTTGTATATATCGTCACTATCTCGTCCGCATCTATCTGCTTCGCGTGTTAGAGGAATCTCAACATTTTTTGCTATCCTCACAATAGTTGCTATCATTGGACTTTTTGTGCTTATGATCATAATGAATATGCAGCAGGTAATTCATAAGACAGATATCAAAGGGCTTTCTCAAACTATCAATGCGTATATATCATATTTTCAGGCCACTGCCGAAACGCTAGTTAATCAACTCGCAACCGACGAAATGTCTATGAAAGCACGAGAAATTCTCACCACCATATACACCACCATCAACTCTTGGGCCACCATGTTTGGGCAGATCTCTATGACTTGGGTYGCTGACATAGGCAAAAATCTCATCGATATCGTATTTGGCGTCATTTTAGCAATATACATCATGAAAGATAAACCTAAATTGGTCAAAATAGTCAATAACATTCTGTCTGTTATATTTACTCCAAAATGGTATAAACGAGTTACTAGTATCGGTCGCGATTTAAATTCTGTTTTGACCGGCTATGTGCGTGGTCAAATATTGGATGCCTTAATTATGGCGGTGCTAGTTGGAATTGGTCTTAGCTTGATTAARCTCGACTTTGCGGTAATTATAGGTGTAGTCTCTGGAGTTTTTAATATCATTCCATACTTTGGCCCCGTTGTTGGATTGCTATTAGCTGGCATTCTCGGGGCAATCGGTGGCGGAATACAGCAAGCCATATATGCTATGCTAATAGTTTTTGTATTGCAACAAATAGACGGATTTATTATCGTTCCAAAAATTTTAGGCACCAACGTAAAGCTACACCCAATCGTGGTGTTGCTTGCTATTTTGATTGGTGGAGACTTATTTGGTCTTTTGGGAATGCTGTTGGGAGTTCCGTTATGCGCTCTAATGCGAGTAATCATAATTCGATGCGTCGGCAATGTATTCAGCGAAAGTTTTGCCAAGTCCGAAAACGATTAATATTAAGGAAGTAACTACTATGACAGATGAAAAACTTAGAAAATATATCAATGATTTGGACCTGGATACATTTGGAATAATTCGCTTTGAAATTGCCAATCAAATGAAAACCATAATTTCTATAGCATTTCCATATAACCATCTAGATGCCAACAGCGAAAATGGATTTTCCATTTATACAAAACGCCTCGACTATCATAAGGTAGTGCGTAGCTATCTTGATAAAATTTGTAATCTACTTATTGCCGACGGATTTTGCGCCACCGCTTATGTAGATAACAATCCACTTCCAGAAAAAAGTATTGCAGAGCTTGCTGGAGTTGGATTTATCGGAAAAAACGGCTTGATCACTACCGAAAAATATGGTTCATATGTATTTTTAGGCGAAGTGGTCACCGACTTTATTCCTACCAAAACTGATGTTGCCATAGAAAACTTATGCGGCTCATGTACACGCTGCACCAACAGTTGCCCCACCGGCGGCATTCACGACATCACTCAGTGCATATCATTTATTACGCAAAAAAAACGTCTYACTCCAGACGAAGTTGATCTACTAGATGGGCAAATTTTTGGCTGCGATGCATGTCAGGACGCTTGTTCATACAATAGACATATAGCCAAAAGCCCGCTTCCAGAGTTTGCCACGCTCGACTTTATGAATTATGCTCCGGCTTTCTACGCCGAAATGAATGATCAATTTTTTAATGACTTCATCCAGCAAACTTCTTGTGGCTGGCGCGGCAAAGACATCATCGTTCGCAATGCACGTAAAGCAATAGAAAATTAATTACAATTGCTGTAGCCACCGTTATATCATTCGCAACTACAGCAAGCATTGCCTATGTTGGAGTCTCCTGCTTTATCTTATTATCTATTACATGTCGACTCGCCAATTCGTCTTTAATCTCATCAATCGTAATACCCATCTCTAGCATCAACACCATAATATGGTACGCTACATCCGCAATCTCATATATGGTCTCTCTCTTATCATTTTTCATAGCTCCGATTATCACTTCTGTTGCTTCTTCGCCTATCTTTTTTAAAATCTTTTCTTTGCCCTTATCAAACAAATACGTTGTATACGAGCCTTCCTTTTTGGTTGTCTTTCTATCTAATAGCAAATCGTATAGCGCATACATCGAAAATGGTGCACGCTCCTCTACTTCCAAATTGAAAAAGCATGATGGAGCACCTGTGTGGCACGCAACTCCAGTTTGTAACACCTCTATTAGCATCGTATCGCTATCACAATCTAGACTCATTCGCATCACTCGCTGCTTATGCCCACTCTCCTCACCTTTGCGCCACAGCCTTTTTCTACTCCTCGAGTAAAAGCAAGTATATCCCTCTGACTTTGTTATATCAATACTTTCCTGATTCATATATGCTAGCATCAGGACTTCTCTCGTATAAAAATCTTGTACTATTGCAGGAATCAGCCCCTGCTCATCAAACTTTATCATGTAGTTTCCTCATTTCTATTCCATTTTCTGCAAGGTAGTTTTTCAGTTGCGATATACGAACCTGCTTATAGTGAAATATGGAGGCCGCAAGCCCCGCATCGACGTTGCTTAAAGTTTTAAACAATGTCCCAAAATCTTCCATTCCACCTGCTCCGCCACTTGCAACAACAGGTATGCTAACTACATCGCACACAGCTTTTAGCATCTCCAAGTCGAACCCATTTTTAACCCCGTCCGTATCAATACTATTGAGAACAATTTCTCCCGCACCTAGCGCTTCCCCAGCTTTTGCCCACTCTATCGCATCTATTTGTGTAAGATTTCGACCGCCCATAGTACAAACTTTAAATTCATTTCCCACTCGCTTGGCATCTATCGAAAGCACCACGCATTGGCTGCCATATTTTTTTGCGGCCTCTTGTATCAACTGCTGATTTTTAATAGCACCAGAGTTTACCGAAACTTTATCCGCACCACACTTTAGAACTCGATCAAAATCTGCTGTAGAATTTATTCCCCCACCAACTGTTAGCGGAATAAAAATTTCTGATGCTACTTCTTCCAAAATTTGGGTAAACAACTTTCGTCCTTCAAAGCTTGCAGTAATATCATARAAAACCAGCTCATCTGCACCTTCATCATTATAAAAYTTTGCGAGCTCTACCGGATCTGATACATCTTTTACACCCTCAAAATTGACACCTTTAACTACTCTTCCGTCACGAATATCTAAACACGGAATTATCCTTTTTGTTAGCATATTGCGGTGGCCTCCCTCAGCGCTATCTTGCCTTCATAAATTGCTTTGCCAACGATTACGCCAGCAACGCCAATGCGCTTTAGCTCTTTGATCTCCGCAATGGAAGTTACGCCACCGCTTGCGATGATATTCACCTTTCTATCTTTGCACAGCTGTCTATATGATGCCATATCGCACCCAGCCATCATTCCATCTTTTGAAATATCTGTATATATAATTGTCGCAACCCCCATGGCAGTCAACATTTTGCAAAATTCAATAGCATCCACTTTGGAGTTAACAAGCCAACCATTCGCTCGCACTTGCCCATCTTTTTCGTCCACTCCTACTGCAATCTGCTGATCATACTTCTTGACCATTTCCTCAACAAACTTTGGATTTTCTACTGCAACTGTTCCCAAAATTACGCGATCCACACCCATATTCAAATAGTGGTTGATGGTGCTCTCATCTCTAATTCCTCCTCCTAGCTGCGTTACGAAATGCCTATTTTTCAAAATTGTTTTTATCGTATTCTGATTTTCTATCGTTCCGCTTTTGGCCCCATCTAGATCCACGATGTGTAATGCCGTCGCTCCCTCTTTAGTAAAGTGCTCTAGCACCTCTTCTGGATCTTTCGAATACACCTTCACCTGATCATACTTACCCTCTGTTAACCTCACAATCTGACCATTTTTTATATCTATTGCAGGAAATATTCTCATATATATACTCCAATCTATTTTATTTTAGCACTCCACAAAAGCTTTTAGGATACGCAGCCCACACTCGCCTGATTTTTCTGGATGAAATTGCGTACCAAATACCATCCCGTTCTGTACAGTTGCAGTAACATCGATATCATATTTTACAACACTCGTGATATATTTTGATTCTGCTTTGGCATAATACGAATGTACAAAGTATACATAATCGCCTTCTGATGTATATTTTAGAATAGGCGACGAGTTAGTCTTATATAACTTATTCCATCCCATATGCGGAATCTTCAGCTTCGAATCTATCGCTCCTTTTAGCGGAACAATATCTCCAGCAATCAGCCCCAACCCCTTATGCTCTCCAAACTCAAAACTTCTATCAAATAGTAGCTGCATACCCAAGCAAATTCCCAAAATAGGCTTTTTTCCTGCGTTACTCAAAATTACTTCATCCATCTTGTATTCTTTTAGCAACTTCGCTGCGTCCTCAAATGCTCCCACTCCGGGTAAAATTATATGGCTCGCGGCATCTATTTTTGCTTCATCATTTGTAACAACAGCCATCGCTCCTATTTTATTCAACGATGCTTGCAACGAAAACAGATTGCCCACTCCATAGTCGATAATAGCAACCAACTATATCACTCCTTTTGTCGATGGAATTTCATTCCTAAATTTTTGATCGATTGTTACCGCTTCACGCATTGCACGAGCCATCGCTTTAAACACGGCCTCTATTATATGATGCGCGTTTTTTCCTCGCTCTTGTACCACATGCAGCGTCATCTTTGCGCTTCTAGCAATAGCCAGCAAAAACTCTTTGCACAACTCAGTATCAAAGTCGCCCACTTTATTTTGGCTTATATTCAAATTTTCTTCAAGGTGTCCTCGCCCACTAAAATCCAGAAATACGCTCACCAACGCTTCATCCATAGGCAGCGTACAGCTTCCGTAGCGACATATTCCGCGTTTATCTCCTAGCGCTTCATCTATTGCCGCACCCAAGCAAATTGCAATATCTTCTACTGTATGATGAAAATCCACATCGCTATCTCCGCGACATGTTATCGCCAAATTCATTCGCGAATGCGCCGCAAACAACGTTAGCATGTGATTTAAAAATCCGCAATCTGTATCAATCGCATTTGTTCCCGTTCCATCAAGCTCCAATGTCAATTTTATATCCGTTTCATTAGTCTTTCTTTCGATCACTGCTTTTCTCACTTATTTTCTCCAATCTATAATCGCTTCTTTCACCGCATCCATTTCTATTGCAGTTCCAATTGTAATGCGTACAAAATCTGGGATTGCTTTAAAATATCTCACCAAAATTTTCTTACTACGCAAATATTCATATAGCTCTTCTCCACTTGCAGCAGCTGGCTTGGTAAACACAAAATTTGCCTTCGACGGAAGCGTATAAAAGCCATTTTGTTCCAAAAATTCTATAAATTTCTCTCGCTCTGCTACAATTTTGCCGACGCACTCCTCAAAGTATGCCGCCTCTGCGATGCTAACAGCCCCCATTGCTTGCGTTACTGCATTCACATTATATGGGTTATACGAATTTTTCACCAACGCAATATCATTAATGAGCTCTGTATTGGCAACTGCAAAACCCAGCCTCGCTCCTGCCAAATTGCGTGATTTTGAGAAGGTCCCCACCACTACCAAGTTGTTGTATTTCTCAATTAGAGATCTGGCACTAAACCCACTAAAATCCGCATATGCTTCGTCGATAATCACTACGTTTTGTTCATTTGCGGCGAGTATGCTTTCCAGCTGATCTTTGTTCAATGCAATTCCCGTTGGTGCATTTGGATTCGCAATTATAATCGTTTTCTTTTTATTGAAGTATGTTGCAGGATCAATTTCAAAATTTTCGGTTAGCGGTATTTGCTCCGCAACTACATTATATAAATCGCTAAATACTTGATAAAACCCATACGAAATCTTTGGAAATGCCACCTCCTTCTCACAAAAAGCCAGATAGCAAAATGCCAGTATTTCGTCAGAACCGTTTCCAAATATCACATCATCTACATTGTAATAATTACAAAACTCTGCTGTCAGTGCTTTTGCCGAAGGGTCGCAATACAAATTTAGGGTTTTTGCAGCTTCTGCAGCAGCAGCCACTGCTCGAGGCGACGGCGGGTATGGACTCTCATTTGTATTCAGCTTAATAAACTCTCCTCGTTTCGGTTGCTCTCCAGGAGTGTATGGAATCAGACCAGCCAGCTGCCTATTTAAAAATACACTCATAACATTACCATCCTCTCATCATCCAAAATTTACAGCAAGTATATTTGCCCCTGCTGCAATCAYTACTCACTGAAATCTGCTTTGAACACTTCTTGCATGCGCATCTAAGCCTTCGTGCTTTGCAAACAATACGATATCATCCTTATACTTTTGGAGCATTTCTTCCGTATACTGAACAAAYGTAGACTTTTTCACGAAGGTATCCACAGACAGTGCCGATGAAAACTTGGATGTCTGATTAGTTGGCAGCGTGTGATTYACTCCTGCGTAATAATCCCCAACCGCCTCCGGAGTGTAGCGTCCCAAAAATACGCTTCCGGCATTCTTAATCTCTGGCAAATAGCTGATCGCATTGTCTAGCATGATCTCTAGATGTTCTGGTGCCAAATCGTTTGATATTGCGAAGCACTCGCTTAGCGTATCGCATACTACAATCAATCCGTTATCATCTATGGATGGGCGCGCTATTTTTTCTTTAGGCAACTTACTCAACTGTATTTCGATTTCTGTTGCAACTTCTTCGGCTATTTCCTTGGATGTGGTTAGCAAAATCGCTCTTGCCAACATATCGTGTTCTGCTTGCGAAAGCATGTCTGCCGCGATAATCTTAGGGYTTTGCTTTTCATCGGCTATGATCAAAATCTCAGACGGCCCTGCAATCATGTCTATGCCCACCTTGCCAAACACAGCCTTCTTTGCAGCTGCAACATACGCATTTCCAGGACCTGTAATTTTATATACTGGCAATACGCTTTCGGTGCCATATGCCAATGCTGCAATTGCCCCTGCGCCACCTATTTTAAATACTTGGTCTACTCCTAGCATAGCGCAAATTGCCAATATCTCTTTTGCCACCGTACCATCTTCTCTTGGCGGAGTGACGACGCTAATGTATGAGCATCCGGCAAGCTTTGCAGGAATCACATTCATCAATACACTAGATGGATAAACTGCYCTTCCGCCAGGAATATATATCCCCACACGCTCTATGGGGGTCACTCGCTGCCCCATTATTATTCCATCCTTTTCTACCATAAAGCTATTAGTAATCTGGCGTTTATGAAAATCTTCTATGTTCTTCTTTGCTCTCCTGATCACCCCTAGCAAATCATCATCAATRCTCTCATACGCATCCTTCAGCTCTTGCTCACTCACTAGCAGCGATGTTAACTGTGCCCTATCAAATTTTAATGCATAATCAAAAAGCGCTTGATCGCCCAAACGTTTTACTGTTTCCACAATCTCTTGGGCATCTCTTTCAATCTGAGGCGAAATCTCAGCKGAATGTTTCAAAATTTCTGTGTTTTTATCTACTATTTTAATCATGTGTCCTCCTTTAAATTAGCTGMCTTAACAATTGATCAATTCTATCTTTATTAAAGTTATATCTGCTTTTTGATGCTATAACGCGCGCACTCAGCTCCATAATTATGGTATCAACTTTCAGATTATTTTCACGAAGGGTGCTTCCTGTCTCCACAATATCCACTATAACATGGCTAAGCCCAATTAGCGGCGCCAACTCTATAGACCCATTCAATTTGATGATGTCAATCTCTCGTTCTCCATAATATTCACGAGCAATATACGGATATTTTGTTGCCACTTTCAGTACGCTATTTTGTTTATCGACAAATGCATTTGGAGAGCAGACGCACATATTACACTTTCCTATTCCCAAATCCAGTAGCTCATATACATCTGCCCCAGATTCTACCAGCGAATCCTTGCCAACCACTCCTATATCCACCGCACCGCGCTCCACATACACTGCAACATCAGAAGGCTTTATCAAATAAAATCTCACTCCATTTTGTTTATCTTCAAAAAATAATTTGCGCGTCTTTGCCTCTATATCTACTGCATTTATACCCATATTCTTAAACATCCTATAAACATCGTCACCAAGTCGCCCCTTAGGTAGCGCAATATCAATCATCATTCTCTTCCTTTCGTACACAAAAATTTATTCCAGATTCATAGAGTTCATTTGCTTTTTTTAATGTCTCCACAACATTTGTATATTGAATTATCTGCTTGTCGCAAACTTCTCTTTGTGTGTTTTCAATTTCGGACAAATACACTGCAAATCCTATTGCTTTTTGAGTTTTTTCACCCATGTTTCGCAACAAATTATCATATCGCCCGCCAGACAAAACTTTGTTTGCGACGCCCCGTACATATCCAGTAAATGTGAGCCCATTGTAATACTGAGTTCCTACAAGATGYGCAAAGTCAAACATAACCTTATTTATATCACAAATTTCTACCAACGCCTCTGCAATATCCATCAATTTATCTAATTCGGACTTGCAACAAGCGTAGGTTTCATCTTCTAGCAAGACTGTTATGGCTTCTTTAAAGTCTGCTGGCAACTGTACTAACTTTGTAAAAATTCTCGATTGTGGCAATTTTTCCAAATCATGTAAATTCTTTTGTCGCAAACACCGTATAATAGCGTTTTTATCTTCAGCGTTAATATTATATTCATCAAATAGCAAGTTTACTATAGACATATCAGAGATCACAAACCTAAATTCGCCTATCATTGCCAAACTTTTTATTGCCAAATTTAGTACTTCCAAAGTTTGATAGAGCGACAGCTCTCCAATATACTCAAGCCCCACCTGCCTAATTTCACGAAAGTCGCTTTCTCCTGGGGGTACTTTAAACACAGGCTCGTTATAATATATTTTGCTTTTATCATAGGCTTTATGATTTTTTACGATACTCATCGTTACATCGGGTTTTAGGGCTAGCAACTTTCCCGTTGCCGACTGCATTGTAATAACGCGATTATCTTCCAAAAAACTTTCATTGCTCATATAAAACGAATAGGGTTCAAATCGATTCATCTTAAATTTGCTATAACCAAATCTATAGTATAGTTCTTCTAATTTTAAGCCTATTCTACTCACTTCATCCAAAAAATCTGTTTTCATAAACTCCTCCATCAAAAAATAATATCACTACTATAGTTTCCCAATTTGATCGCAACCATCCATTTTTTACTATAAAAAAAAAGGTACAAACCATATTGTGGTCTATACCCTTTCTTTTTGCATATTTGATTTACTTATATTTGCTACTTATCCTAAGCTTTCGATATTAATAAAAACCGCCAGATAGAAGCTTTTTGATATTATAAAGCATTTAAATACTCATATCGTTCAAGTATTGATATTAATCTTGAGTATAAGGCAATAACGCAATATGTCTTGCGCGCTTAATTGCTGCTGTGAGTTTGCGTTGCGCTTTAGCAGAGTTGCCAGTAATTCGTCTAGGCAAGATTTTTCCTCGTTCAGAAATAAATTTCTTAAGAGTGTTAATATCCTTATAGTTTATTTTTTTAATATTATCGCCTGCAAATTGATTTACTTTACGTCTTCTGCGTCCGCGTCTTTTCTGCATTGACATTGATATAGTCCTCCTTCATTAATTATCAAAATGGTAGATCGTTTTCTTCTTCCATAGGAGGAAGTTTTGGGGTAAATCCACCCATGTCATTATCATTCAAAGGAGGAGTCGGATTATATGCTTTGTTCTCACCATAATTTGATTGACCATCATTGTAAGAAGTCCCTCTATTTGTTACGCGTGCTTGAAACGACGACTTACTTTCTGCAAATTCCTGGTCATCCACTATAATTTCAGTACTATAGTGTTTAACTTTATTTTGATCTTCCCAATTATTGTTTTGAATTCTTCCAGCAATACACACTTTTAGGCCCTTTTTAAAAAACTTTTCTGCAAACTCTGCTGTTTTACCAAAGGCAACTATATTAAAAAAGTCTGTATCTGGCTCTCCTTCTCTTGTATATGTCCTTTTTACAGCTATACCATATCTTGCAATTGCGAGCGGTGTAGCTGATTGCGAATAACGCACCTCCGGGTCTTTGGTTAAATTTCCCATAAGGATCACTTTATTCATTTTCTTTCCTCCTTCAAATACATAATACATTTTTCTTATTTTTTCTTCCTACTTTTCTTCTAAAGAAACGATTAAATAGCGAAGAACAGCTTCTGTGATTCTAAGTCTACTCTCAATTTCTGCTGGAGCATCTGGCTCTGCGTTGAACTCGATAAAGTAGTAGAAACCTTCTTTTTTCTTGTCAATTTCATAGGCAAGTTTCTTTTTGCCCCAGTCATCAACTTTTG
>NZ_ABEQ01000064.3 GCF_000171335.1 Candidatus Epulonipiscium viviparus | reverse complement strand
TGGTAGATATAATTGGAAAGTCCAAACCAGGGGCACGTGGATTATGCAGTGCCAGCTATAAGACAACGGAGATAAAAGAGCTTCAGGCCAAAGTGGCAAAATCAGATGCAACAGAGGTGAGCGAATTATCTAGCAATGAATTTGGTGAACAATCTTTCACATTTTTTGCTCCAGACGGAGTGCACTGGACAATAGTTGAATGGAAATAAAAATTAATAAGAGAGGGCRTGGATTACCATGCCCTTTTTGAAATTAATTACTGAGGGGGGAGATTTTTAGCTAAATCAAAATTAGTTGTGCATTTTTTTTCACTTATCATATATTCAAATAGTTTTGTGCCAGATAAAAATCTTACTTAACAAAAACATCTTTTTGTAAAAATTATAAGTTAACAAAAAATCTATTGGTAAATGTGCTAGAAATTACAAAACATATTGACAAGAATTATATATTAATTTACTATTTAATACAGGTAATAAAAAYTAAAATAAAAATTGTACAAAAAAATAGTACAAAATAGGAGAAATATGGAATATAAAAAACCAGCAACAATGAGAGACATAGCCGAATTGGCAGGAGTATCAGTTGCAACTGTATCATACGTATTAAATTATTCTGAGAAAGAAAAAATTAGTCATGATACTAGGTTACGGGTATTTGATGCCGCAAAGAAACTAAATTATATACCCAACTTTAACACCAAGTCCTTGACTAAGTCTATACAAACAAATCAAATCGGTATTGTAGTAAACTTAGAAGATAACCAGAGTAAAAATTACTTATTTGAATTATACCGAAAAATTGATCTTCTAAAAACCAATATAAAAATGCTAGGATACGAGGTAGAAATAATATCATTAGCAACTTTACGCAATAATTTTTCCCATATAAATAGCTATATACTTCAAGGAGTTATCTTGTTAAATATAGACTATGCCTCGATAATAGAGCTTTCTTACTACATTTATTTTCCTTTAATTTTATTGGACTGCAATAATAACGATGATTTATTTTATCGAGTCAATACCGATTATCCTATCTTATATCAGCAAGCCGTCGAATTACTTGGCGACAATTTTTTTATCATCATAGAGCCAGATTCCAATCTACTTCATATCAATTCTTTAGAACAATTAGCAACCAAAAATCGCATAATCATAAATCATGATACTAATAAACTTGCCTTGGATCCGACAAAAAATTATTTAGTTTTTGGAGAATGGACGTCTGTTCGATTACTAAATATTTTGCCTGCTAATCAATTGGTCGGAGTGATATCCTGCGCAGATGAAGTTGTTTCTAATATGCAAGTGATTTGTACTGATGCGGTTACTAAAATAACTCGTGTTGTGAAAATTCTTCATAACTTATTAACGTTGCAAATTTTTCATGATGTTCATGACATTCAAGTTCCAAGTTTTATCGTAAAATACTAACTAGATATAATCTCCTTCTCACACGGGAGATTATATTTATGACAATGTATTGAATCAACTGCACATCTTTGATATAATGAATCAAGGAGGAAATTATTATGAAATTATTTTTATTACCAATTGTACTTGGATGCTTTATCGCAGGTTGCTCCAATGAGATAGCAGATAAAATTAGTCTAGCAAATTATACAGAAGTGGGAACCTATCCTATTGTACAGGAAGGCGAAACGGTTTCGTTTACAGCTTTTGCGCCTCTTCGACCAAGCGTTACTACATACGAGACCAATCCTTTCACTGCATATATGGAAGACTTAACAGGAGTTACTATTGATTTTATAGAAGTCACTGGTGCGGATTCAAAACAAAAATTTAATGTGATGATGACTAGTGGAGACTACACTGATGTTATTTTAGACATGTCTCTAGGTCTTTCGGAGTTGCTATTATATGGTCAGCAGGGCATATTTTTGCCTCTAAACGATTTGATCGATCAGTATGCTCCGAATATTAAGAAGGCTTTGGATGAAAATCCTATGGTTAGAAATAATTGGACTATGGAAGATGGCAATTTATATGTCGTTCCCAGAATTGGTGGCGCTACTCACTCTCAAACTTCTTATAGAATGTGGCTAAATCAACAATGGCTCAATAATTTAAACCTAGAAGTTCCAGAAACTACAGAAGAGTTTTATCAGGTGCTAAAGGCTTTTAAAGAGCAGGACGCAAATAACAATGGCGATCCCAACGACGAAATTCCACTGTCGGGTTCCATAAAAGCGTGGAACGGTGACCCGATGCCCTTTATATTAAACGCATTTATTCCAGCATCCCCATCTACTGGATACATTAACGTCGATGCAAATGGACAATTATATTATGTTAAAGCTAGTCCTGAGTTTAAAGAATATCTTAAATATATGAACAAATTATATTCTGAAGGCTTATTGGATGAACTCGTTTTCTCGCAAGGCAAAGACGAATTGCTAAAGCTTGGCTCAAATCCTGAGATTTCTATATTGGGAGCAACCGGAGGCGGATCCGCATCGGTCATTGCCAATATAGCCGACAAAGATCGCTGGACACAGTATATCGCGTTGCCTCCTCTAGAAGGTCCGGAAGGCGTTATTTCTGCTGCACACACTCCCAATTATGGCATGTCTTCTATGGTTATTACCAATAAATGCCAAAACCCAGAAGCCGTTATGAGATATTTTGATTATATGTACACGGCAGAGGGAAGAATTTTTAATACTCTAGGTTTTTTGAATGAGGGAAGATACGTTCTCGCACCAGAGGGCGCCGTCAATCTTATAAACGAACCAGCAAAATATACGAGAATTTCTGGAGATCAAGTAACAAATTTGTCTTGGAATAGTATGGGCCCTTTATATAATTGGGATGGATATGAATTAGAATTCGAAGTTACGCAACCTCCAGAGCATGATATCGAGTATGTATTATATAATTCTGCAGTAAACGACTATCTCCCTGTAGCGCAAGATGAAAAAACGATGTTGCCGAAGTTGGCATATAATACTGAGGAATCAAGAATTATTGTGGATATCGTAACTAATTTAAATTTATATGTAGATCAAGCTGTTGCTGAATTTATTACTGGCAAAAAAGATATCGATGCGAGTTGGGATGAATATATAGCTCAATTAGCAAAACTTGGGTTGGCGGAGTATTTAGCAGTAAACCAGAGTGCATATGACCGAAAAATGGAAAGCTTAAATTAATTTTTAAAACTGCAAAAATTTCCATATTTTAACTTAACGAGTTTTTTTTTTAACCTTAACGAGTTTTTTTTAACAAGTCCGTAATAAGTTTTCGGTGATAACTATTTACTTAACAATCTTTTTCAGGTTTTTTTTTTGAATATTTTATGCTTATTTTTATATAATATATCATATATTAACTATTTGTTTTATTGTAAAAATGCATAAATGAAATTCAGCAATAAAATTAATAGTTAAAATCATTACACTAATATGAGGTGAGGACAAAATGGATTTTAATGGCGTATTTCATAGAACTTCTGAACACATGTGTTATCCACTTAATGTTAATGAGCTTGTAATCAATATTAAAACCGGATATGACGTTGATAAAGTATATATCTGGCACGGTGACCCATACGAATATGGCATTATGGGTGGTAGCGCAAAATGGAAAGGTACCAAAGCCGAAATACCTTTCAAAAAAGATTTAGATACTCAAGTTTGGTGGACCACTACTATAACCCCTCCGTTTAAACGCTGCAAATATTACTTTGAACTGCATTCCAAAGACGAAATTTGGTATTACTTCGAAGATGGTATTATTAGCAAAGAGCAACTCGATCGCAATAAAAAAACTCTACAATATTTTATCATGCCTTGGATGAATATTATCGATATTCAAACCACTCCAAATTGGGTTAATGATACGGTCTGGTATCAGATATTTCCTGATCGTTTTTATAAATATCGCGACGACTCAACAGCGGTACCTTGGCGCGAGGATGGCCCAGTTAAAAACGAAGAAAGGTTTGGTGGCGATATTCTAGGCATCACCAGCAAACTCTCTTATTTGCAAGATTTGGGAATTACTGGAATTTACTTTACACCTATGATGGATGCTGAGTCTACTCATAAATATGATACAACAGACTATACTAAAATTGATCCCAGTTTTGGGTCTAATCAAGACTTCAAAAAATTAGTTGCAGCCGCACATGAAAAAGGCATCAAAATTATGGTGGACGCCGTTTTTAATCATAGCGGTCGCAAATTTAAGCCTTGGCTAGATGTTATGAAGAACGGCGATGCCTCAAAATATAAAGACTGGTTTATGGTAAACAATTGGGATGAGGTATCTAAGCGAGGCGATACTCGAGACGGCCGTTTTTACTCCTTTGCATTTACTGATGGTATGCCAAAGTTAAACACCAACAACGATGAGGTRATCGAATATTTTTGCCAGATCTGCGAGTTATGGATTCAAGAATTTGATATCGATGCCATTCGATTTGATGTCGGAAACGAAGTTTCTCATGCTTTCTTAAGAAAAATTAGACAACGAACCCACGCGTTAAAGCCAGAGATCTATTTGCTAGGAGAAATTTGGCACAACTCCATTAATTGGCTCCAGGGAGATGAGTATGATTCAGTAATGAATTACCCAATGACTAGCAGCGTTTCGGACTTTTTTATGGATGAAAAATTGACCAACCAAACTTTGAAGCATAAAATTAACCGCTGCTACACCATGTATATGCAACAAACTAACAACGTGCTCTTTAATCTCATCGACAGCCACGACACTCAAAGGCTTATTAATCTATGCAACGGGAACATCGACCAGGCTTTACAGCAGCTTGCGATCCTCTTTACAATGCCCGGAAGCCCTTGTATATATTATGGCACCGAAGTTTTTCTCGAAGGCAAACACGACCCAGATTGTCGACGTTGCATGCCATGGGAAAAAATCGAGACTCCGCAATACCAAGCTCGAATCGAAAAGGTTAAGCAGTTGATTCATATCCGCAAAACCGAAAATGCCTCCAAAAGTTTACATTACCATTTCACCAACAGTATTCCAAATCCTCGATGCGTAGAATACATTAAACTAGAACACGACCGCGAAGACTTGCGCATTATACTGAATTGCTCCACAGAAGATCTGACCCTAGACATTGTTGGCAAAATTTTATACGAAAACAAGTTACAGGGAAGCGTACTGAAACCTGATGGAGTGGTAATTTTAAAACTATAGATTGGCATCATCAGCTATTAAGAAATTCGTTACTACATCATCGACCGTTGCATCCGCTGGTACATCACAAGTCACATTATAACAGTTGCTAAAAAAATTTTTATTAAAGGTGGCGCGTTACAATTTAATTGAGCTGTTATAGTTAATACGCTGCCTATATATAAATTGCTTATATATAAATTGCTTATATATAAATTGCCTATATATATAAATTGCCAATAAATACATGATGCTAATTTAATTTTTTGGTCAATACTATATGCTATAGACATGAATTTGGAAGGGGAGAGAAAAATATGAAAAAATTTAAATGTTTAATGATGGCAATGCTGATGACCACCACAATGTCTGGATGCTTCTTTGGTGGCGATGATGAGGCAGAAACAATTGTTGCACCAAACGATATTTCTGCAGACGGCATCGATGCTAAGATCACAGTTCAGGCCGAGGCTTCTTGGGTACCACACTACGAAGCTGCCGTCGCTCGAGTATTAGCAGAAAATCCATTATCCGAAATCGAAATCATTGAAATCGGACCATTTGATGTATATGATTTGATCGATTCCACATCTATTACGAATAAAGATATACCAGATGTGTTTGCAATACCATTGGATAGAATTTATGGAATGGCGCAAAACGAGGTACTTGCTACAATTGATGCTCCAGCTATGGCTGCCAAACTTGGCGGATGGGACAATTTTGATGGCGGACTCGGCGGAGCTTTTAAAATTGATGGGCACTATTTGGCGTTTCCATTTAATATAGAATCGTTAATAGTGTACGCAAACACAGCGAACGCTAAGGCACATGGAATAGATATCTACAAACCAATTGAATTTAGTGATTTGGAATATCAAGATATGTTAAGCGTGGTTCACGACGCTTGGTATGGTGTTTCATTTACAAATGCTGTTAACTTAAACTTGTTGAGTATGAGTCCAGACGGAACATTCACTTCTGATTTAACCAAAAACTTCTCGCAACTAACTACAAAGCAACAAGAATTTTTTACAACGCTTTATGATTACTGGAAAGATCACTACGACGCGGCAACAGACCTTTGGGATAAGAGTGCAGCTTGGGGATATATTGATGCTGCATTTACAACCGGCGGACCTACTTCTATTCGTCTAGACGGACCTTGGGCTGGTCCAGCTATGGCAGAGAAAACAAATAATGGTGCTGATTTAGAGATACTTCCTTTGGATCAAGTTTTAATTAACGGAGATCCACTCACTCACTGGAAAAGCGGATGGGGACTTGCTATAAACGCGAGACTAGAAGAAGACCCTAATAAAATGGCGCTGGCACAAGAATTAATTATGGAAATTGTAAACCCAGATCATGCAGAACTTTTATTTGAAACAACAGGAAAAATTTTAGAGAATGTCTCTGTTGATGAATATAACCTCTCCAATCTTAGCCCTATGAACAAACTGATTATTGACGCTACAATTGAGTCTTATGACAAAGCTGTTGCTAGACCGTTGTTTACCGAGTGGGGTCAAGTTTGGGGTACTTGGCAAAACGCGTTGCTCTCTTGGTCTTCAACAAAACCTAAAAACGTAGAAGAAGCATACGCACAAGTTCAGGCTTCATTTAAATCGATGATGGCAGGATTCTAGAAAGGATTGTGATTAATGTTTGCGAGCACTAAGATGCCGCAATCGATTTTTTATAGTATTGTGATTGCTTGTTCCGTCTTAATTTTTTGTGAGTGTATACAAGTTTTATGGCGTTCAGGCAATCCAGAATATTTTGAACTTTGGGGAGATCAGTATATGCTGATTCTGTATGGTCATTTTTTTGAAAGACTAACAGTTCCGGTATTAATGGCGTTATATACTTACGTTACTTTTGCAAAACTACGGGTAGGAAAATTATTTTGCGTCGTATGGGAAGTTATGCTAATAGGTGGCCTAATTTCTGTTGCAATGGAACAAGATTTCGCCAATATTCTATACTATATCAAATTAATGGCATATGGCATCAATATGGTAATTTTATTAAAACTTTGGCAAATTATAGAAAATGATTTAGATACAAAAAAAGCAAAACTACGAGCAAGAGATGAAGATTTCGTGAAAATAAAGCATCTATAAGGATTTGTTGTTAATGATAAAGGAGGAGGACATTTGGAGCAAAAACTTTATGACTATATAGGCAATGCTTATAATCGCAAAAATCTATATTTGAATGACATAGCAAATTTAGAAAATGAGATTGCACACACTAAAGATAGAAAAACCAAATCTGGTTTAAAGAAACAATTGAGTGAGCTAAAAAAGAACAAAGATTCTCATGAATATATCATAAAATTACGAGAGTACGAACAGAAGGAAAAGGTATTTTTAGAAAAATTAAAAACGAGTACCGAAACATTTAAAGCTTCGATAAATTCTGAAAGYAAGCAAGCTGTTGCACTAAAAACAAGATACTTTAAGGCTACTGTAGAAGTTGAATTTTACCAGCCATATGTAGATTTATGCTATGATGCTGAAATGAGGTATAAAAGAGCTGTCGTAGTATTCGAGCAAATGAAAGAAGTAATCGATCATCTTGAGTTGAATTCAAAGGAACTAGAAGAGGCCAAAGCCGCTGCCAACAACAAGGATGCCGAAAAAGAAGCCGCCGGAACACAAGAATACAAGACTCAAAAAGCAGCCATTGAAACGCAGTATAAGGAAAATTTACGGAGCCTCAAAAATAAGAAAAAGCAAGGATTAATTTCGGACAAAGCGATCGAAAACGAAAAACGGCAACTAATTGCTCGAAAGAAAAAAGATATTCTCATTTTACGAAATTCTTTGATTCCATCCAAATATTATGCAGAAGTGATTGAAAACAAAACATATGAAACTACCAAAGCTATTAAACAAAAACTTGCTGTAATCGATGATAACGAATCTAACGTGCTTAGAACTGTACCGTCCGAAATTGATGGCACTCTATCATCTCGTGCATTGGCAACTTGCTTGATACCAGGAGTAGGGCAATATTTAAATGGACAAATCGCTAAGATGTGGATGTTTTTGATAGGATCATTTTTTATCTATGGCATAGCGATTCCGTATGCATGTGGTTTCGGAAACTATCAAGCTGACGGCATTATGAGTCTTTGGTCATTAGCAAACGGCACATCTAAATTAAACAAGTCTATGATTTTTATGGTAGAAGGAATCATTGCACTAGTTTTGATTTTGTTAGCAATCGSAGTTTTAATTATTAGCTATATCGACGTTAAAAGCGTTACCAAAAATATGGTAAAAGGAATTCGCCCTAAAAATTGGTTCGAAACCAAGCGTAGTATTTTGGAAGAAGGCTTTCCTTATTTAGTTTCGCTTCCTGCTTTAATTGTCGTTTTGTTTATAGTTATTGTTCCTCTTTGTACAACCATTTTGCTTTCATTTACAAATATGGATCCCAAGCATCAATCGAAGTTTCAGTGGGTGGGAATGCAAAATTATTTTGAGCTTGCTACTGCAGAAGGCATGATTGGTACAGTGTTCTGGGCAATTTTGGGCTGGACATTGATTTGGACTTTYGTCGCAACAACATTTGCAATTCTATTAGGATTTGGACTTGCATTACTTACCAACAACGAGCGCATTAAAGGCAAAGGATTTTTCAGAGGTRTATTTATTTTACCATGGGCTATCCCAGGTTTTATTAGCATTATGTTCTTTGGAATAATGTTTGCTCGTCAAGGAGTTTTAACTCAGATGTTAAATAATMTTACTGGACTAACGCTGGATATCAAAAAYAATCCAATGCAAACCAGAATCGTTCTGATTTTAATGCAAGGATGGTTGGGTAGTGCGTATGTATTTTTGCTATCGACAGGAGTTTTACAAGCTATCCCGTCGGATCTATACGAAGCGGCACAAATTGATGGGGCCACAGTATGGCAACGACTTGCGAAGATTACTCTGCCAATAGTATTGTTCCAGACCGCACCGCTTTTGATAGGGCAATACACCTTCAATTTTAACAATTTCTCTATTATYTATTTATTTAATGGAGGTGGGCCATTTAATCCATCGGTATATGGAAACCTAGCCGGGTCAACAGACATCCTCATTTCGTATATCTACAARCTAACGATGGATAATCAGCAGCAGGCAGTTGGTGCTGCAGTTACAATGATTATTTCGCTGGCTTTGATGATATTTACGTTTATTGGATTTAAAAATTCGAAAGCATTCAAGGAGGAGTAGACTATGACGTTAAAAAAGAAAAAGTCAAACCTTTATCTTGGAGATCGCCAGCCGTTAAACACTCTTGGTAAAGTGGGGCTTGGGTTTAGTTATGTCGCATTAATCTGTTGGACAATCGCTATTTTGTGGCCAATATACCAGATGGTTGTATCTGCGTTTAATGGTATGCAACAAGAATATATCATTATGAATGGCGGTTTTGAATTTTCAATTGAGCACTTTGAATATATTTTTACCGAAACTTTATATCCAAAATGGATGCTCAATACAATTTTTATATCCGTTGCCACAGCGCTTATAACTTTATTATTTGTRTCATTTACAGGATTTGCATATTCCAGATATCGCTTTAAAGGAAGAAAAGCATCATTGATGACTATTATGTTGATTCAAACTATTCCTGCCTTTGCGGGGCTTACAGCATATTTTACTATGTACTCTATTATTTCTGACGTGCTTCCGTTTTTTTCACGTCAGATGATGCTTATCTTAATATATTCTGCAGGTGGTATTGCAGGTAATACGTTTATTCTCAAAGGGTATTTGGATTCAATTTCTATGGAGCTGGATGACGCGGCCAAAATTGATGGTTGCTCCAACTTAAAAGTATATAGATTAATCATCTTGCCAATTGCCAGACCGATGCTTGCCATCATTGCTCTTTGGTCGTTTCTCGGGCCGTTTATGGACTATCTGCTTCCAAAAGTTATTCTAACAAATCCAGAGTCATATACTCTAGCTGCCGGACTATTTACTTTTATAAATGACCAAGAGAATATGAATGAACCAGCTTTTGCGGCTGGCGGATTGTTAATTGCAGTACCGACGGTTATTCTGTTTACTGTACTTCAAAAGCAATTAATTTCGGGGCTTGCAAGTGGGGCAGTAAAATAGAAAATAAGAATAGGCTTGCTATATAAGCCTACTCTTCAATTGTATTTAAAAAAGGAGGCAGATATTGTGAAGGTTATATTAGATAATATTGGAAAAAAGTATGAAGGGCGTGAAAATTTTACTCTCAGAAACATCAATTTAGAAATAGAAGATAAAGACTTTTGCGTTATACTTGGGCCATCTGGGTGCGGCAAAACCACCTTGTTACGAATGATTGCCGGGTTAAACTCTGTTACAGAAGGAGATTTAATTTTTGGTGATAAGCGAGTAAATAAAGTACCGTCAAAAGATAGAAATATAGCCATGGTATTTCAATCGTACGCACTATATCCTCATATGACAGTATACGATAATATGGCATTCTCGCTTGCTATGAGAAAAGAGCCAAAAAAATTAATTCACGAGCGAGTTATGGAAGCCGCCCAGGTRCTGCAAATCGAAAATTATTTATATTCGAAGCCATCTGATATATCTGGAGGYCAAAGACAAAGAGTGGCGCTAGGCCGAGCCATGGTGCGAAAGCCAAAAGTTTTCCTAATGGACGAACCGCTATCAAACTTAGACGCAAAGTTAAGAGAACATATGAGAGTTGAGCTTGTGAAGCTGCACAAATCACTAGAGACGACTTCTATATACGTAACTCACGACCAAGTAGAAGCCATGACAATGGCAACCAAAATAGTCTTAATGAACGATGGAAAAATACAGCAAGTGGGCAGCCCAGAAGACTTTTATAACAGGCCAGAAAATGTATTCGTTGCTAAATTTATAGGATCCCCAACAATGAATCTTATAGAAGGATCGCTAAAGGATGGGGAATTTGTTTCGCAAGATGGAAAAATTAAGATCACTCCAAATGCAGATGAAATTCTCAAAGCATATGAAGGCAAGCCAGTTTTTGTTGGTATTCGTTCTGAGCGCTTCCTAACAGATAATTTATCTGAAAATGCTTTTGAATGCACATTAGACGTTGTTGAGCTTTTGGGCAAAGAAAAAACTATCCATGCTAAATTTGAAAATGGGCAAAATTTTGTAATTACCACCCCAGGGCATCTGCACTATAAGAGTGGCGAAATGCATCGCTTTGCGTTTGACAAAGATGCGCTACATTTTTTTGACGGCCAAACTCAAGAAAGAATTAATTAATTTTTTTGTATTTCATGTTTAATTTTAAATATTTTAGGTAATAATAACATTAGAAAGAATCTTTGTCATGGGAGATTCTTTCGACAAACAGAGAAAGCGCTTAAATGTGCTATTTAGAATGTTTTTACAATTGGACTACAAAATAAGACTATGAATGATCTTCCGCGAGAGGATCATTCATCTACATAATATCTTTACAGCCTTGAAAATATCTCAAATCACTGCTACTCTTACACGTATCMCAATATAAAAGGAGATCTGCAAATGAAATTTAGTTATGGTTGCAATGACCTCAAAGACAAGTTGCGAGCAGAAGAAAATGTGTTTTTACTGACCAATGGATTGGGTGGATATTCTTCACTAACATTGGCAAATTCTTTAACTAGAAATGATCACGCACTTCTTATGGCCGCCATAAAAGCTCCAGACATACGCATTAATATGGTTAGTAGGCTGGACGAAGAAATTATTATTGATGGCAAATACTTTAATTTAAGTTCACAAAAGTTTGTGGATTATAGCAAAAATTTAGACGGAGAAAAGTATTTAATAAATGTGACACAAGAATATATTATTGCCTTCACCTATCTCGTTGAAGGCATCGAAATTACAAAAGAAATCGTATTAGCTCATGGAGAAAATACAGTGGGCATTAAATATTCTATCTACAATCCTGCCAAAAAGACGGTAACTTTACATGTAACACCGTATTATCAGTTTGTAGAACGCGGTTCACTGTTACAAACTTTTCAAGAATTTTCCATTTCGGATAACAAAGTAGAGTCTAATGGTATGGCGCTCTTTATCACAACTACTGCCACTGACGTGCTTGAAAATGATTTGGAATTTGTACGCGATTTATACTTTAATTATGATGCGCGAGATGGCCGTTTTGCATATGGTTGCGCGGCAAAGAAGCTTACGTATTGCTACGACATAAGCGATTCTACCGAGGTTGATTTAATATTTTCGACCCAAAACACTAACACCAATGTAACCAGTCTCATAAAAGATGAATATTATCGCCTCGAAAAATTATTTAGGATAAGCAATGCGACAAGCGATCTTGCCAAAACATTGGTACGTGCCAGCGATGCATATGTAGTACAACGCGAGTCGGTTGATGGGTTGACACTAATAGCTGGCTATCCGTTTTTTTTGGATTGGGGTCGAGACACAATGTATACTATAGAAGGTGCTTGCATCGCAACAAATCGATTTGAACAAAGCGAAAATATATTGCAAACCTTCGTAAAATATCTACACAATGGCATAATGCCAAATCTGTTTCCAGAAGGAGATAACCCACCTTTATACAACACCGTAGATGCTTCGTTGTTATTTATTCAGGCTGTATACTTACACTATAAAAAAAGTGACGACATCGAGTTTGTCAAAAGAATGTATCCTGCAATAGTCGAAATAATCGATAGCTACAAAAATGGCACCGACTTCGATATCAAAATGGATACCGATGGACTGATTACAGCAGGTAGCGGGCTCATGCAACTTACCTGGATGGATGTTAGATATGAGAATATATTGCCAACGCCTCGACATGGAAAACCCGTGGAAATCAATGCCTACTGGTACAGCGGCTTATGCATATTAGAAAAACTTGGAAATTTAATTGGAGAACCCGTCGCTGAATATACTGCCCTCATAGAGACTACTAAAATCAATTTTGTCAATAAATTTTATAATGCAAGTAAAAAATGTTTGAAAGATGTAGTTTCGGGAAACGATTACGACAATCAGATAAGGTGTAATCAAATTTGGGCGGTCTCTGTACCTTTTTCGCCACTGCCTGATCATATYGCCGAAGAAGTTGTAACCTGCGTATACGAAAAACTTTATACTCCATATGGACTCCGCACTCTCGCGGTTGAAGATGCTGAATTTGTTGCAGAATACAGCGGCAATCTAAAAAAACGCGATTTGTCATATCACCAAGGAACCGTGTGGCCATTTCCACTAGGCTCATATTTCAGAGCTTACCTAAAAGTTAATCACTATAGCGATGCCGCTGTTAAATTAGTAACAAAGCAAATAGATCATTTTGCCGATTGCCTACGAGAAGGTTGCGTCGGACAAATCGCCGAAATATACGACGGAATGTTTCCTGCCATTTCTAGAGGCTGCTTTGCCCAAGGTTGGAGTGTATGCGAAATTTTAAAAATAGTTTTAGAAYTAAATATATAATGAAGGAGTAAATCAATGAACTTTTATTTTGATGATTATAATGTGATTACTAGCGACGATTTTAATGGCAAGGCAATATTTTTGGATGGAGCACAAGAACACGGCTTAGTATTTTTTCACAGTAGCTGCACATTGCCGATAGAAATAAGCCTTCGCAAAAAATATTACATCCAGATCGATGATGCTACCTATCCTGTAGAATATCGTTTTATTGTTCATACCAAAAAGTTTGAGCAGGACAATAAGTATGATGGGCAATTGGGCAGTTTTTATTACGGAGAATATAGTGAATTTTTTGCTTGGGCACCTACCGCATTTAGTGTTAACGTTTGCTTTACCGATGATACCACATATGAGATGCGATATATCGGCAATGGTGTATACTATGCAAAAATCCGAAGAGATTTGGAAGGTGTTGGGTATATGCTAGAAGTTGAGCATCTAACAAAAGAGAAAACTCTCGATCCTTATTCTAGGTCTGGAGCCATAAATTCCCTTTACAATTATGTAGTAAATCCTAAAAAAGTCATTCCAAGAAAATCGTTTTTAACAGTACCTGAGCGAGATTCTATTATATACGAAACGCATATTCGGGACTTTACCACCGACCCAAAATGCAATTTTGAGCATCCCGGAAAGTTCAAAGGGTTTATAGAATCGGGGATCACAACTAACTTTCAAAAAATAGCTGGCTACGATTACATTAAAAGTCTCGGTATAACTCACATACAATTATTGCCTATATTCGATTTCGGGTCCATCGATGAGCGCGACAAATCTAGAGAATACAATTGGGGMTATGATCCTGTTCAATACAATGTTATGGAAGGCAAGTATAGTTGCAATCAAAATGATCCATACGAACGCATTAACGAACTAATCACGCTGGTTAACACTTGCCATGATGATGGGATTGGAGTAATAATGGATGTAGTCTATAACCATGTTCATGCTCTACAAGAATTTTCCTACGAAAAGTTGGTGCCATACTATTACTTTAGATATAATAATGGGAGCCCTGGAAATGCATCGGGATGCGGTAACGAGGTCGCATCAGAAAGGTTTATGGTGCGCAAATTTATTGTTGATTCGCTAGCTTATTTGACAGAAACATTTGGCTTTGCTGGCTATAGATTTGATCTGATGGGCATTCACGATATACAAACCATGCAACTGATAAAAGATACTCTAACCAAAATTAATCCCAATATATATTTATATGGCGAAGGATGGAATATGCATACAGTAATTCCAGATGAGCAATGCGCTATTCAGTCAAACTTTGCCCAAATACCTACTATCGGATTTTTTAACGACGAATTTAGAAATAAATGTAAACAGCTAATTATCGGCCATGTTACTAGCAATCTAGAAGATGTGGTACGAGAATTGCTTACGGCTTCCAATTATTCGTCTCCACTACAAAGTATAGCGTACGTATCGTGCCATGATAATTATACGCTATTCGATGAGCTCTATTATGTTTTCGAGGAACACACTTCAGACATTCTACGCCAAATGCAACTGGCATATACCTTTATATTGCTAGGTCAGGGAGTGCCGTTTTTACATGGCGGTTGCGAAGGGCAGCGAACCAAGCTGGGCATCGAAAATTCGTATAAGAGCAGTGAGGAGATCAACCGCATTAAGTATGATGAGCTGAATTACGAATTGATAGATTTTGTAAAAGGGTTAATTGCATTCAGAAAAGARCATCATGATTATTTCTTTGACACTGCGACAGACGTTGCGGAATACACTAGTATAAAAGTAGTTGATAACACAGTATTTTACCAAATAAARGATTTACTGATAACAATCAATATGTCCAAAGATGAGAGCATTCCTGTCTACACTACTCAAAAAAATATTTAAAAACTTTCAGAAAAAGTGTAACCTTTTAAGAAGATCGTCATATGATAGTATCAGGAAATGAATTTTTCCAGAAATCTGTACTTCTGAAGATGACCTAAATAACATATGATAAGATACCTCCCTTCCCCCTCTTGAATATGAGGGGGCCTTTTTGGATTATCAGTATAACGTTTCATTTTAGGCTCACTAAGCGGAAACGTCTCTGAACCAATTTTGATCCACACGTCTGGTAAATCTATTTCGTCAAATGTAGTAAACTCGCTTTCGCATCTTGCTGCGCGGTAGACCAATGTCGGTAGCCACGAATTAGATTGCCATTTTTTTGACGCGGCTGATCTATAAATGTAGGAGGATAATCTCGAATATCTGGATACAAATTATCTCCCCCATTAAATAAAGCAAGGTAGGTTAGCCCCATCCCCTCTCTGGCACATGCATCGGCCAGGTAACGTTGTCCTTTAATATATTGGCTGGGCTCACCACCTGCATAAAAGTTTACGAAATCGTCAGACAGTTTGCTATCTAAACTTATGGTATTAAATCCCATTTTTTTAGATCCGCAACAGCGTTGTCAAAGCGCCATAAATCAGAGTAATATGGCTCAAAAAAATTGCCTACCCACATATTAAATACAGGTCTGTTCTTACCATTAGCTATTGCGTTAGTTGATATTAACATAACTGTTCTTTTCGTCAAGTCCTCTTATTAAGATTTCATCCTTCGAGCATCCAATTCTCTGTTCTTGCGGTAAAATTCTTTTTTATCTGCATACATAGCAAAGTCGGCCTGCTCTTGCGCCTTTTCCCAATGTTCAACACTAGACCCCTCGCACAATGATATTCCAACCGCTATATTAGCGCCAGCAATGTCATCTGCGCATAATTCTGTTAAGTGCAATCTCATATTATGTATATACTTATGCGCTCGCGTTTTATTGTGATGATTAAATAATACGACAAATTCATCTCCGCCAATTCTATATATCACATGGTCTTTTTTTGAATCTAGAGCTAGTGCTTTTGCCGCTGAACTAATATAAAAATCTCCAAGCTTATGCCCATACTTATCATTTATCATCTTAAGTCCGTTTAAATCTGCCAGCATTACCATATAGTTTTGCAAAGCATTTCGCTGTATTAGGTTGTTAACATCCAAATCATACGCAATACGATTTTTGAGCCCCGTTAACGAATCCGTATTATAGATATCCTGAAAATGTGGATTTGATATTCTTTGAAACATTATCCGTGATATCACAGATGCAATAAAGCACACCACACCAATAAATATGACTGTAAAATTTCTGAGCTTAATATACAGGGCGTATTGGTCTCCTGCAGAAAATTCTAATCCCAAAGCGCCTATTACGCTTCCATCCATGGCATAGCGTATTGGGTAGTATGCTACAAAAACTTCACCCCATTCGGTAAGCAAAATCTCTCCAGATAATACTGCATTGCCAGTCATCGCAGTCATTAAATCTGGCTTAAACTCTTCTTCTATCAAATCTCCAGGTACTCTAAAATCGGGACTAGATTGCGGAAGCCCATCAACGTGATAGATTAATTCTTTGTTTTCGTTGTATGTTGCTGTATAAAGATATTTCGCCCCGGTAGCTTCTCGAGCATTCTTCAAAAAAACATGTGTATCCATATAGAGCTGACCGCTCATATCGCTCTGCTCTGTTATCTCTGTAAATATCGTAGGATTCATATTTGCCTCCACGTATTGTAAAACCGCATCTCCTCTATCCTCTAACGATACTAGCATGTTATCATAGCTCGTATTATAAACAAATATTGCAACCAAGGAACACGAAATACTGATAATTACTAACATCAGAATCGACACTTGATAATCTAATCGCGATGACTTTAGTTTTTTGAAGTTTTGTAACATTTAAAATATTGTGGTAGTTGCAACTCTGGCAATTGGATGTGCATACATACCTCATTCTCCTTTTCCAAGTTTTTYCTATTGCCGTTAGTTACAGTTTAAATACTTAAATAAAATTTGTCAATAGAATAAGACAAGAACAAAAAATTAATAATTTTTCACCATATCCATAACAATTTGTTCCCAATCACGTAAAGTTTGTAAACTATAATTACAAGTACTAATATCCTTGAGCGTTATCTCAACATTACAAGAATTCTTGTTGCAAGCATCCAAAATTTTGCCAAGCTCTGCTTTGATTAGGTCTTTATCTAGCACCGCAGTTGCCACATTTGCGGGGTTCGGCTTAGATGCTATTACGTATTTTTTGCCGATCACTTCTGCCGCATTTTCCACGTCTGCCCATGGTGTTATCGAAATCTTTCGCAAGTTCGGAATCTTCTCTACGATGTCAACTTTTTTATCCAGCGGTTCGCAGCATCCATAGTATACTAATCCACATTTTCCAACGGTTCTTTTCATAAATTCGATATCATATTCGTCGTGCATATCTTTGCCCACAGAGCCAAATATTTGCGCCGCACCTCTGCCCCAGACGTCTTTGCGTTTTAGAGGCTCTCCTGGAACGTAGTCTTTTGCTGGCAAATCGTCGGTATATGGCGATGTGTGAATTGCTAATTCTCTCAATATTTTTACATCCATAATACACACTCTATCTTTGTTATAGTGTTGCTTTCAAAAATCCATACTCGGCTAATGTTTGGCGCATAGAATTTACAATTGTAGGATATGCCTTTGCGACATTGTCTTGTTGCTTTATATCAAAGTCCAAATTGAATAGTTGATCCTCAGGGCCATTGCCAAAGTCGCGTTGATTCGGAATATCTTCATACACCTGAGCACTCTTAGGCAAAAATACCCATTGATTTTGACGTAACATTACCACTTTATCATTATTTTCGAACATCACTTCGCTTCTACCAATGCTATCTTTGCCCATAAATGCATTTAGCATGTTGAGACTGTCYACATCTGCAACATCCACATTTATCAGATTGGCAAACGAGGCCAGTAGGTCGRCTTGGCTCACTATGGCAGGAGAAATCGTCTTCGCTGTATGTCCCTTCCAAGACAATATAAAAGGAATACGCACTCCGCCTTCGTATTTACTATACTTTCCGGCTCTAAATGGTCCAGCTGGCTTATGCTTTCCTGCAAGCTCAAATGCGTGATCGTTATAGCCATCGTCAAATACTGGTCCGTTATCGCTAGAAATTATTATTATCGTATCCTCTAATAAATTTTTCTCCTTTAGATAAGCCACGATTTCTCCAACAGTGTAATCAAATTCTGCTATCACATCGCCTCGAGGCCCCATCTCTGTGGCTCCCACAAATTTTGGATTTGCCAATCTTGGAACGTGTGGCTGATGCGCGGCAAAGTATAAGAAAAACGGTGCCTGATCACTAGAGTCCATAAACTCTTTTGCCTGTGTTAAAAAAGTATCAGTCAACTCTTCGTCTTTCCAGATCGCTGCCTTTCCGCCTTTCATATACCCAATGCGTCCTACRCCATTTACTATCATATTTGAGTGCCCGTGAGTAGATGTAATTCTCAACTTGTCGGGATCTTTTTTATATGTGTCTATCTGATCAATAAACGAACATTTGTCTTCTGCTCCATAAAAAACCGTCATCGGATCGTCCGCATCTAAGTTGTGCACGTGATGATTTTTTACAAACACTGTTGGTACTCTGTCATTTGTTCCCGGAAATATAAACGAATAATCAAATCCGACATCATTTGGAGTGTGCTCGATATATCCGTTCCAATCGACTGCTCCATCGCCAAGCCCCAAGTGCCATTTGCCTATAACCGCAGTATTATATTCTGCTGCCTTAAACATTTTCGGAAGCGTAATTTGTTCTTTAGATATTAAGCAATGCTGCGCATTTCCTGGCAAAATTCTAATCTGATTATTTGAAAATGGGTATTGCCCTGTTAGAAGTCCGTATCTGGCTGGTGTACACACCGAAGAAGTCGAGTATGCTTGCTGAAACCGAACCCCCTCTTCTGCCAACGCATCGATATTCGGGGTCTTTATATCCTTCTGCCCCATAG
>NZ_ABEQ01000065.3 GCF_000171335.1 Candidatus Epulonipiscium viviparus | reverse complement strand
TCTGATTATACCGGTTCTGGCATATGCAATAACTGGGATAAGTGAAGTAAAAAATATTACCGCTAGCTTAGCTTTATCTCCCGTTCCTACCCACAAACTTACTATCGGAATCCAGGCAACTGCAGGAATCATTCTATATAATTCAAAAATCGGCTGTATTATGTAATCGATTATTTTATACCATCCCATCAATAGCCCCAATATTGCTCCAACTAACGAACCCGCCAACCATCCGAGTAATAAAATTTTTAGACTTTGGCCTAGATGCGCTTGGACCGTTGCGCCATCCGGAGCCGGGTTCTTTATTTTCATTCGAAATGCATCAAATACTTCTTCTGGAGAAACGATTTTATTAGTTGGAACAAATTCATTGACCACTGCCGCTTGCCATAGCATCAAAAATATTACGATAGTCAATGTGCTTAAAAATGTTCTTAAGATTAATTTTTTCATTACATCATCCTTTCTGACATTTATTTCATAATACCTTTTATCCATTTAAATGTCAACAAAAAAGAACTGGTCTATAACGCACCAGCTCTCAAAAAAAATTTATCGCATATTCCAGGCCATATCCCAAAACATGTATTCATATTTACTACAATTAACTAAGATGTCTTCTAAATTTAAAATTTGTTCTTCGGTATAATCCACACAAAGATTATTGACTAAATCTATTATCACATCGTTTGCCTCCGCATATTCATCGCTTGCGTAGCCATTAACCCACTCGGCATAAAAATCCGGATTTCCATGTTCGGCAACAATATTACGCGCTATGAATAAATAACTCCACGAACAGGCAAGCACTGCTACTGCAATCTCTGCAGCTCCTTCTGTTGCCGCGACACCTATCATATATTTGGTATAGCTTGTCGTTGTTAGCGTTGGTTTAGTAAGCTCATCTTCTCTGATATCTAATATTTTCATATAGTTTTTGTGGATATCTGTTTCGCTTGATATTACTCCCTGAATACAATCGGCAAAGAACTTCATATTCTTCTCGGACTTAGATTTTATTACTCCATAGGCAAACACCTTTGCGTAATCTAATAAATACAAATAATCCTGAATCAGATAAAACCTAAATTTAGATTTTTCTAATGTTCCGTTTGCTATACCTCGAACAAACTCATGCTGATTATAACTTTCCCATATCTGCTGCACCTTCTCAAATAATCTATCTGTTAATTTCACAATGTTCTCCTATCATATATGCGTGATCTAGCGGACCGCTCCCATGCCCTAAATCTAAATTTGCCTTTAGCGCTCCGGTTAAATATTTTTTGGCATTTGTAATACTGGCTTCCAAGCTATATCCCTTTGCCAAATTCGCTGCAATGGCGGAAGAGAGCGTACATCCGGTTCCATGCGTATTGGCTGTTTCTACCCTATCTGCTGTATACCAGGTGCCCACCCCATCTGCAAATAAAAAATCCATTACTTCGTTTACCAGATGTCCTCCTTTTACTAATACAGCAACACCAACTTTTTCCGCAATATACTCCGCGGCCTCCATCATATCTTCTTCTGTGTTGATGGATTTGTTATTCCACAATATTTCTGCCTCGGGGATATTTGGTGTAATAACCGTAGCGCATGGCAAAAGCTTTTCAATCACCACAACTTCTGCACCATCAGATAATAATTTGTGCCCACTCGTCGATACCATTACAGGATCAATCACTATATTTTTCGGTTTGTATTGCTTGATTTTTGCGACAATAGCGTCCACGATCTGAATATTCGATACCATTCCAATTTTTATAGCATTGGGGTAGATATCCACAAATACGCTATCTATCTGACTTGCTACAAACTCTGCGCTTACATCAAAAATTCCCGAAACTCCCATCGTGTTTTGCGCCGTCAATGCTGTAATTACGCTCATTCCATAAACTTTGTTGGCAACAAAAGTTTTGAGATCTGCCTGAATACCAGCTCCTCCGCTACAATCTGATCCTGCAATAGTGAGAGCTGTTGCCATTCGAGCAATTTTCTCTGATTCAGCAAGCAGCTTCGCACAAGTTGCCGATATGTCATCGCTTCCAAATATTGCCGATACTACTGCAACACCGTCGACGTTTGCTCTTTTCAGTTGCTTGATGTTCTCTAGATTAATTCCGCCAATTGCAACGACAGGAATATTCACTGCCGATACAATGGCCGCCACTTCTGCAATACCTATTGTCACCGCATCGGTTTTTGTATCAGTTTTGAATACTGCGCCAACGCCGAGATAGTCGGCACCATCTTTTTCGGCCTTTATTGCTTGCGTTACATTATGAACAGTTACCCCCAAAATTTTTTCTTCACCAATTCTCTTTCGTACATCTGCTGCTGCCATGTCATCTTGCCCCACATGAATGCCATCCGCATCATATTTCATTGCCGCCGCGATATCGTCGTTTATAATAAATGGAACACCATATTTAGCGCAAAGATTTTTTATCTCCAGAGTTTCTTCCTTATTAATGTGATTTTTATCTCGCAATTGTAAGCAAGTAATTCCTCCCTCTAATGCCTGCTTTACCTGAATAGGCAACGTCGCTTTATCTGTCCAAGCTCTATCTGTTACCGCATATAGACGCATCACCCTATTTGAACATTTCATATTTTGCTCCCGCTTCTAAAGTTTCACCTGTCATAGTATATATTTCATCCATTATCAAATCTCGGTAGCTGGTATTTCCCTGATTTGCTGCCAGTCTATCGAAAGCTCTTTCTCCCGCAAGGCCCATCAGCGCCACTGCTGCAGTCGTTGCTAACAGCCTGTTGTCCGGGTTTGCAGTTACATATGCAGTAATCATCGTCGTAAGCATGCATCCTGTTCCTGAAACTTTACTCATCATCGCGTTTCCATTCCTAACGATATACACAGTCTCCATGCCGCATATTATATCGATCTTTCCTGTAATCACAATTATGGCTTGCGTTTTCTGAGCAAATTGTTGAGCAAACTCTACTACATCTTCTATATTCTCTTCCGTTACTTCATCCGCTATATTGGCATCAACACCTGTAGTTGTTTGAGTACCCTTTGCTAGACTCTTAATTTCTGAAATATTTCCACGAATCACACTAAATTTGATCTGTCGCAAAAACTCTTGCGCCCTTTCAATTCTCCATTTTGATGCACCAACTCCTACAGGATCTAGTACCACAGGATGCGCTATCTTATTTGACATTACCCCTGCAATATACATAGATTTAGCAACTCGCAAATTTAGTGTTCCCATATTTATAGTCAGTCCCCCGCATAAGGCTGTGATCTCTTGTACTTCACGTTCATCATCTGCCATAATTGGTGACGCCCCGCAGGCCAACAATACATTTGCGCAGTCGTTTACTGTTACGTAGTTTGTAATATTATGAATCAGAGGATTCTTTGCTTTTACCTTTTGCATCATGGCTTTTATCATCTTACACACCTCACTCATTATTGTATAATAGAAAAACTATACTTTATAAGGATCATTCTTCGCTTCCTTACGCTGGCATTATCCAGTTCAAGTATTAAGGGTATCTCTCAGCCACTTATTTGGCACCCCCAGCTTTTATTATTATCAAAATTTATTTTACTGAATCATACATAAATTTTCAAGGCTGTATTTACCATGTGGTAATATTTGAAATTTACCGTCAAATCATTGCATTTGTGGGATCATTATAAATTGCCTTTTGCGTTTCGGCTGATGCGACTGTAGCTATTTCTGCTTATGTAGCAACCGCGGCCGTTTCGGTTGCAATGAATTTTTAAAACGCATCTATATACTTTTTAATTCTCTCAAATAATGAAAGCTTTTCCACTTCTTTTTCTGGGTATAACCATGCACTCTTTAATACTTGCCCATCTAAAACTACATCCACTCGTGCAGCTTGCAAATCTGTTTCAACTGGTGCGTCCACCTCGTCTGGCTTTGTTATACTTAACGTCACTTTTTCCATCTCATCCGCGGTCAACGGAATACTTACCCTCTCTTTTGCAACCAGTTTAACTTCTTCTTCCTTTCCATTTTTAATAGCTATATTATCTAGTATCTGCTCTTTGTCCACTAATGTGTACATCTTATAGTTATTAAACCCATGCTCAATCATTGTCTTTACATCTGTATATTTACGTTCCTTGCCTGCACTACCAAAGTTGCCAAGCGATACTCCTATCAATGTCATATTTCCTTTCGTGGCAGAACCCACAAAGCAATACCCAGCTTTGGATGTAAAACCAGTTTTGATTCCGTTTGCACCTGGCATTCTATGCAAAAATCCATTCTTATTTTGTAGTTGATGCTTTCCGGCACCTTCTAGTTCTCTGGTCGGTATGTTCATATATGGTGTATTAATGATTTCTACAAATTTTGGATTTTTCAGGGCATATGCACCTATTAACGCTAAGTCATATGGCGTTGAATAATGTTGCTCACTATCTAGCCCGTTGGGAGTTTCAAATTTTGTATTGACAGCACCCAACTCATTTGCTTTTGTTGTCATCATTTCACAAAATTCCTCTACACTGCCTCCAATATGTTCTGCTATTGCCACTGCTGTATCATTGTGAGATTGTAACATAAGAGAATATAACAAGTCTCCCAAGTATTGTTTTTCGTTTTCCTTAAGTTTTAGATCAACTGGCGGTGCCTTCGCTGCGTTCGCGGAAACTGTTACAACATCTTCTAAATTTCCATTCTCTAATGCTATGATCGCCGTCATAATTTTGGTTGTACTCGCCATCGGCAGCTGCGTATTTTCGTTAATCCCATATAGAACACGCATGCTTTCTGGCTCGACTAATACCACTCCCTTGCCTCCCAATGTTCCAATTTTTGCTTCAACAGGCATGTTACTTAAGCAAACCACAATAATCGCTACTGCAGTAATTCCTCTTTTCAATATTAGCACCTCTCATAATCGTTTTACTTTTATAATTCCACTTACTAAAATTTTTTATGCATTCGTCACAAATTTTACAAACAACCCTTTCTTTTTATTTTTATTTCAGTTATAATGGAAAAATAATTTTGAAAGGAGTATGTTGATGAAGCACATTTATTTAAATTTAAAACGTTTCGATATACCGCCCGAACGCGGTGGAGTTAATAGAATTGCCCCTATTAAAGAATGGGGAAAAACCATTATAGAAGGTACTCAAGAAAAACTCAAAAAATATAAAAACACTGAATTTGTTATGTATTTTCCAGAAGCACATCTAATAGGAGCCGCAAATGCTCTTGAGGATGATGCAAACTTAGAAATCGGTGCTCAAAGCGTATATCGTGCCGACACCGCAGTTGGCGGAAATTTCGGTGCTTTCACAACAAATAGAACAGCGAATGTTGTTAAAGAAATCGGTGGAACAAGCGTAATTATTGGTCACTGCGAAGAGCGTAATGACAAAATGGGAATCCTKGCAGAAGCTGGAGTTACAGGTGCRGCGGCCACTCAAGCTGTCAACCGACTTTTAAATGCCGAAATTAAGGAAGCTCAAAAAGCTGGTCTAAAAGTTCTCTACTGTATTGGTGAAAAAGAAGAAGAACTCGCMAATTGGGACTCAGTTTTACGAGAACAATTAGAAATAGGACTAAACGATGTAGACAAAAACAGTGTCGTTATCGCATACGAACCAATTTGGAGCATAGGACCTGGAAAAACTCCTGCTGATAAACCGTATATCACTAAAGTGGCAAAATTTGTCAAAACAGTAGCAGGAGAAAGCATGGACGTTGTGTATGGCGGTGGTCTAAAAAGCGATAACGCAAAAATGCTTGCTAGTATTCCGGAGATTGCCGGCGGGCTTATTGCRCTCACCAGATTTAGCGGCGAAATAGGTTTTTACCCTGAAGAATATTTAGAAATTATCGATCTATATTTAAACTAAAGGAGACTTTTAACAATGAATGTATCATTAGAATATGGGCAAGGCACAATTGACGTAACATTACCAGACAATTCAGATATTTTTATTCCAGGTGAAACGGTAGCGGATCCACCTTATATTCCAGAAGATAAAATCTACGAAGAAACTCTTAATGCTATCAGAAACCCTCTCGGGATGGATCCTTTAACCAAAATGGCAAATCCTGATTCCAAAGTTACTATTATTTTTCCAGATAGAGTTAAAGGTGGCGARCAAGCAACTTCTCATAGAAAAGTAGCTATCAAACTTGTACTCGACGAACTTTATAGTGTAGGCGTAAAAAAAGAAAACATTCTATTAATCTGCTCCAATGGGCTTCATAGAAAAAATACTGAGCAAGAAATTAGAGGCGTTTTAGGCAACGATCTATACAATCAGTTTGCACCTTCTGGACAAATTATTAATCATGATAGCGARGATTGGGACCACCTTGTAGATCTTGGCACCACAGAAGCRGGCGACCCTGTAATTATGAACAAATACGTTTACGACAGCGATCTTGCTATTATGATTGGGCACACTCAAGGCAATCCTTATGGCGGATATTCTGGTGGATACAAGCATTCTGCAACTGGAATTTCTCACTGGCGTTCTATCGCATCTCACCACGTACCAAAGGTAATGCACCGCGATGACTTTACTCCTGTAAATTCAAAGTCTCTAATGAGAAACAAGTTTGATGCTATCAGCATGCATATGGAAAAATGCATGGGCAAAAAGTTTTTCTGCGTTGATGCGGTTCTTGATACCAAGTCTCGTCAAATAGCAGTTCTTGCAGGCGCACCCGAAGTTATGCAACCAGAGTCTTGGAAAATTGCTGATAAAAGAACTTATGTACCTTGGGCTAAGAAAAAATATAATGTGCTTGTATTTGGCTTACCACAATTTTTCCACTACGGCGACGGAATGGGCACAAACCCTATAATGCTTATGCAAGCTATTTCAGCTCAGATCGTTAGACAYAAGAGAGTGTTAGCAGACAATTGCGTCGTTATTTGTACTTCTATATGTAACGGTTTCTTAAACGAAGACTTATGGCCATATTTAACTCCGCTATATGATTTATTCCAAAGAAACGAAATGCAAACTCTTCCAGATCTAAATAGATACGGAGAATATTACGCAACAAACGAAGAATATATCAGACAATATAGATACACTAACGCGTTCCATCCATTCCACGGATTTTCTATGATCTCTTCTGCTCATATYGCAGAAAAAAATACTGCCGCAATCTATTTATGTGGCGCTAAAGTTCCTGGATACGCTCGCGGGATGGGGCTTAAAACTCGTGAAACAGTTGAAGATGCCCTTGCGCATGCGATGAAAACTATCGTTGGTTCAGATCCAAACATTCTAGTATTGCCTAGAACATTCAAATGTAGTGCCGTTCACTTAATGATGGAAGGCGACGATCCAAACGTAAGTTCAAAATAATTAATTACCAAAGACCTCTTACTTATACAAAGTTTGAGGTTTTTTCATTTTAATACCTGTATATTGCATATAATTACATAAAACCATAAGGAGGATATGTATGCAAGCACTAGCTTACACTAATCAAATTATTTCAGAAGATGCTTTTCAACTTAGTGATACGATTTATTTTACCACCACTCCCGCCGACACTTTTTTTGAAGAATACCCCCCAATAACCTTTCTAAACCTAGATCTATTAGAACCCATTAAGCCCCCAAAAGGCTACTTTTATGCTGTAATCGCATCGGATGTACGAGCTAATTTACACGATAAATCTCCCAAACTTTATACAGTACCCACTTCCGCAACTCTCACGCAATACCTCGAAGCTGTTGCAGATGTCTTACTTTATGCTGTAGAAATTGGAAAGAAGCCTATTTTATATAATGCTTTTGATAGCACCCAATTAAATGAYAAACGACTTTTAGATAGATTGCTAAACGACTGGATTGCCACTGTTTCGGGCATTCTGATTTTCTTATCCAAAGATATGACCATTCATTATCAACAATCTTCTCGCAATACCAAACAAACCCTATATACCAACGAACTGCCAAATCACACCTTTCTAAAGATATCTTATCTCAAGGATATTTCTCACAAAGACATATTTAGATTATACAAGCCTGTCGCAATGCGATCTAGCTCAAACTCAAATCTCTATGACGATCTCTTCTATGCAAATCTTTCTGATGATGAAACTATCTACGTAAATCTCAATCCTATTGCAACCCAAACCTCAGAATTTTATGAAAATCTCAATTTAACGCATATCCCCTTACTTAATGTAGGCGGACTACTAAAAGGTACTAAGCGAGACTTCGACGCTGCCAAAAATACACTTTTAAAATATGTTGCTCTAGAATATAGTTTAAGCGTTCTCAGTTCTCCAAAAATAACTCAACTAACAATAGACGAAAACCTATTTCCCGATCATGAAATAAACGACAAGCTAGACGATGGTCAAGGGGTATTGATAGGAGTTCTCGATACRCAAAATATTCAGATTAATCATCCGYTACTCATGACCGCTGACGGTGCCTCGAGACTAGAATACATTTTTGACGAAGTAACTAACACAGAAATATTTAATCCAGAAATTAGCTCGCAAATTCCAATTCAAGAAGATATCACAACTCTTACTATGGGCACCTCACTACTATTGCTAGCAAACGGATACGACAATCCACAATCCGCTACCAATTATTTACCAAAAGCAACATATATTGCAGCCAAAATAGCGCCTGCTTCTCCTGGYATCCAAAGAGTATATGGCGGCGAATATAACGAGCATGCTACATTAATAGAAGATGTACTCATTTGCTTTACCAAGCTTATAGAATATGCCGCAAAAGTTAATAAGCCACTAGTTCTTTGCCTTCAATATGGATCCAACATCTGTAGCCACGATGGCACCAGCCTGCTCGAACGCATTCTCAATCAATACGCAGGATTGTCTGGCGTTACCATAATCGGTACCGTTGGCGCAGAAGGAGATAAGCGCCACCATAAACGAAATTATACTCAAGATATTTCGAACACTTCTATTATGATTACTAAACCTCACACCAATATCGTGGGAATCATGTGGACGATGTATCCTGGCGGAGTAAATGCCTCGCTCACAAGTCGTTTAACTGGCGAAACATATAGCTTAAACGAACCTCAAATTTATGCAGTAGGCAATGGCAAATTGTATGTAAAAGGCAAACGCATCAGCGCAAACAACGGCGCCATCAACGTAATGTTTAGGTTAGAAAATTTTGATRCCGGAGAATATATCATTAATAACGATCTAGATCATCCGGAAACTGGAATTTTAGATTTTTGGTTAGCYGAAGAAAGCCTCAACGGTAGCAGTTACCTAAAAAACAGCGATGCTTTTATCACCATCACCTCCATGTCTAATACCAGTAACATTATATGCGTCGGTGCCTACAATCCTGCAACTCTCACCATCACACGAGAATCAGGGCGCGGCTACACTAGAGCTGGAAACATTTTACCAACTTGTGTAATAGATGCGGTAGATATTTTAGTTCCACTAAACAAACTCCAAAGTGCCAAGCTCAACGGACCTTCAGTTGCATTAGGGCTTATGGCCGGCGAAGCTGCCGGTATTTATAGCATACTGCTCAAGAAAAAAGTTTCCTATTTGCCAAACACACCCGTAATGTCATACTGGCTTAGCGCCAACTTAACCCAAATACCTACCACCGAATATCCAAACGAACGCCAAGGATACGGAATATACACCCTACAAAATCTTAAAAACTGGCTTCTAGTAAATGGCATTATAAATAGCAATGAAGGAGGGTTTATTAATGAGTTTTAATCCTAAGTTAAGTCCACAAATACAGCTCTTTTTACAATACCCATACGGAAATCTTCCGCAATCTTTTTCTAGTACAACCGGCATACACAATCTCGATGTTTGGGATGTTTTAATTAAATATTATGGCACTCTCAATTTGCCACCTGAAGTTACCAACACTACGATTTTGAGTGCCGTATATGCAACTGCATCGATCCCGCGCGACCTACTCGAAGATGTGTCACTGATGCCAGAAATTGAATATATATCTCTACCCGAAATTATGAAATACATTATGTATGCACACAAAGCTGAAGTCTGCGCCAACTACTTAGATACCAAAGAGAGTGGCTTTAACGTAACGGGAAAAGGTGTATACTTTGGACTTGCAGATAGCGGCGTTGACTATACTCATCCAGATTTTATAAACCCCGATGGAACTAGCAGAATTTTATATTTATGGGATCAAACAATAGAGGGCACCCCACCTGTCGGCTTTGCACAAGGAACTGAATATACCAATGAACAAATCAACGCAGCATTGAGTAGCGATAATCCACTCGCGCTAGTCCCCTCCGTTGATGCGTTAAATCATGGCACCACACTATGCGGCATCGCAGCCGGAAACGGTCGAAGTAATAAGCGCTACCGAGGAATTGCGTCTAACGCCTCCCTTGTTATTGTAAAACTTGGACAGCAGGGCGCAAACGAAATCAAAGATCCCATCCGAGGCCCGCGCAATATCGAAATTATGATGGCTCTAAAATATTTAGTCGATAAAGCCAAAAATGATAATAAACCCATCAGCATCTTAATAGGCTTAGGATTGAATGCTGGTTCTCACACCGGTCACAGTGCCATCGATGAATATATCGATTTTATTACGCAAACCTGGAAAGTTAACATTACTGTCGGGGTTGGCAACCAAGCCAGCGAAGATAGCCACACCTCTGGTATTGTTCTCGCTAATACAGTTCAGCAAATCAATATTTTTATAGACCGAAARCAACCATATTATTATACCACAATTTGGAAAAACTTTATCGACAACTTCGGTGTGCGCRTCATAAGCCCCAATGGCGACAAAACCAGTATGCTAACTCGCGAAGAAATCAACAGTAATACTATAATGGGCGACTCTATTGTTTCTGTTAACTTTTCGCAAGCAACACCTATAKCCACCGGTGAACAAATTATTATATTTATCGAYTCTCTAAGCCCCGATGAAATTACTGACGGAAATTGGACTATCGAGCTAACAGGACTATTTATATTAGATGGTAAATACGATGCTTGGGGAGCCAGTATCGACCAATTTGTACGCACCATTCGATTTGTMAATCCYGTAAAAAGCAAGACCCTTACYATTCCATCAACCGCGCTATCGGCAACCAGCGTCGCTGCCACGACAAGTAATGGCTTCGATATTGCATTCTTTTCGGGACAAGGATATATCAACGGAAAAACAGTAAAACCCGATATCGCGGCACCGGGAGTTGATATCGTCTCCACTTCTGCTGGTGGCGGATACCATACATTTAGCGGCACGAGCGCAGCGGCGGCCTTTGTTGCAGGTGCATATTTATTGATGTTAGAGTATGGAATGCGTCAAATGGGCGATCGATATTTATTTGGCGAGATGCTAAAGGCATATATAACGCGCTCAACCAAACGACCTTTCGGAATGACCTTCCCAAATATCCAGTGGGGATACGGAGAATTGTGTATTCAATCATCACTGCAATTACTAAGTACTTTGTATGATACTTTAGGCTAAAAAAATAGGATCGAAGAAAGGAGAAGTCATGCAAAACAAAACTGATGCTGTTCTACAAATTATGAGCAAAATGCCTTCTAGTCAAAAGGAGCAGGCTAGTGAGGCGTTAGGTAATTTCGGTTTTGAAACGGCCGGAAACATAGATATAGTTGTAAAATATCATGGAGACATAGAAAAAGTGGCAACCGAATTGGAGGGATTGGCCCAGGTCTTATCATCAAAGTTTGCTATCATATCTATTCCTGAGCATAATATGGAACATTTACTAAATTTTCCAGAAATAGAGTATATGGAAACACCGAAATTATTAAACTACAATATAAATACCGCCCTGCCCAATAGCTGTATCCCCCCCGTCAAGACTTCCAGCCCCTATAATCTCAAAGGAAGTGGCGTATTATTAGGAATTATAGATTCCGGTATTCAGTATGCTCACAAAGATTTTATCAATATTGATGGCACCAGCCGCATTTTATATATATGGGATCAATCTATTAACGGTCATCCTCCAAATAACTTCAAAATGGGTACCGAATATACCAATTCTCAAATTAATCAAGCTATACGCCAACGTACAAAAAAAGACCGATTGGCAATCGTACCTTCGCAAGATACTATAGGCCATGGAACGCATATTGCCGGAATTGCAGGTGGAAACGGCAGAGCTAGCCAAGGAAAATACGAGGGCGTTGCCCCTGAAGCTCAATTTTTGATAGTAAAGCTAGGCAAGGGCGGTTCCAACGGCGCGTATATACGAAATGTCGAAATCATGTTAGCAATAAAATATGTAATTGAAAAAGCCCGAGAGCTCGATATGCCCGTTGCCATAAATCTAAGTACCGGCATGAACGAAGGCCCTCATGATGGTAAATCTTTAATAGAACAATATCTAAATGAATCTTCTCAAATTTGGAAAAATAACATCATCGTTGCAGCTGGAAACGAAGGCGCCAGCAATACGCATACTCATCTTACAATATCGCCCGGCGAAACRAAAACCTTCTCATTTCAAGTAGGCGCTAATCAAAGTTCATACGCATTATCCGTGTGGAAATCTTTTATTGATACATTAGAATTTGAAGTAGTAAGTCCATCAGGTAGTAAGAGCCGACGCATTCGATATAATTATGGTCCTGTACAAACTGTTCTAGATCGCACTAGAATTTATGCTACATTTTCTGGTCCATCCCCGCTAAATGGTGAYGAAGAATTCGCATTATTTTTGGCCGGCATCAGTGACGTTGGTGTAGCAGGCGGAATTTGGGAGATCAATATATACGGCATTAGCGTAATCGATGGCAGCGTAGATGCTTGGGGTCCCACACTCGAATTGGGAGGCGCCGACACATATATGCTCGAGCCAATACGCAACACAACAGTTACAACCCCCGGTACYGCAACTAACGTAATTACCGTCGGTGCCTATAACGACATGACCAACCAAATAGCAGAATTTTCTGGCGTAGGATTCACCCGCAACGGTACCATCAAACCCGAAATTATTGCCCCAGGAGTGGATATCACCGGCCCTTCTATAACCGGAAGTTACATTAGTTATAGCGGAACCAGTATAGCAACTCCTCATGTCACCGGCGCCGTTGCCCTCATGATGGAATGGGGTATCGTCAGAAAACATCAACCTTTTTTATATGGCGAATATCTCAAAACTTTTTTACTACGCGGAGCCAATCGCAAAGGCATCGACGCACCGAGCACCGAATGGGGATATGGTAAACTTTGCCTCAAAACTGCACTCGATATTTTGATTAGAAATGGTTAATATACAAGTTTAAATGTTCTAATTTGATATGGTTTAAATACCAAAGGGTTCGCATCGCCCGGGATAGGCATTTCCAGCATATTGGTTTCCACTATCTCTTTAATATCTTTGTGATACCTGATCGAGACGTTTGTGTAACTGCCCTCACATTCATATATCCGAGCGATTAATGCTTTTTCGTTATCCTCACACGGCTTCAAACTTTCAACAACAATATTAGGCATATCCACCGAAAGTAATTTTGGCAAAGCAATACCTCCAACAAAGGATTTCACGGGATAATTCAATTCATATGCATTCGCGCATACCGTTTCTGCTTTAAACCCGCCCATATGCGGATAGAATGAATACACAAACTCGTGAACACCTTTATCTCCTCGCGGATCTGGTTTACACCCTCCCTTATGAAGTGACAATGCCATCGCCGAACCGTTTACCGAAATTCCATACTTGCAGTCATTTAAAATAGCAACCCCATAAGCTGGCTCTGATAGGTCGGTGTATTTATGATTGCAAACTTCAAATTGTGCCTGCTCGTAGCTATTGTTTGCCTTCGTAGTTCTTCGTACATTACCAAATTGTATTTCCTGAGTTGCATAGTCTGTATTGATAGTTGTATCGAATATAACTTTTAGCAATCTGTGTTTTTCGTTCCAATCTACTACATTGTCGAAATCGACCCTCGGGCTTGTTGCATAGAAAATGATATCTTGGCTCAACGTCGAATGTTTGGACAACTCATATGCTGTTCGAATCCTAAACTCTACCGCTCCATCTGCAACAATTTCAAATTTAGTCAGTTTCAGTGCCGGCTCCAAATTCATCATCGCATCAGCATCGATGTCCCAATTATCCCACGCCAACGACAAATCTTCTCCAAATAAAAATGTATTCAGGTTATGCCCCTCTCCTCTAAGCTCTCTATTATTTCGAGTATCTACAAACGATTCGATGCTTCCATTTTCAGCAAATGTTACGACCGCAAACGGTGTTGTTAACACATTGTTTTCGAATTTAAAGGCAGAGTTTTCTRATTTACATTGCGTACATACGTTAAAAGTCTTGCTAGAAAATCCATCGAGTTCAATTCCTCCAACATGCAAAACTGTAGTGCCATCAAGCTTTGTAATCCTTTGCTGCGGGACGGCCGCGTCTATATATCCATTTATTGCCATTTCGATAACATCGCTTCGTTTATGAGACAATGTATTRTATAGCGTTATAGTATCTTCTGGAGTTGATACCAGATTTGCTGCAATTGAATTTGCCGCCCGAATAATTTCAGTAGTCTCCGCAATACTTCTGTCGTGGGCTTCTGGAACGCAGGTGCCCGGTAAAATATCGTGAAACTGATTTATTAACAACGTCTCCACTAGCGGCGCTATCTTCTCGCTCGAAGCCACCGCATGGTTAGCAAACGCCGTAACCGACGTAAAGTACTCTGCGTCTCTAATTGCAACTTCCGCCTTTCTGTTATTGCGTTTAATAGTGTGTTGATTGGTTAGCGTGCCTCGATGTAACTCAAGATATAATTCTCCAACGTACGTATTTGGATATTTCAAAGTTAATGCATCCATAAAATCGCCAACCGTCGTGTTATACAACTGCGGGCAACCCTCCAAATCATATAGTCGCTTAGCCATTTCTACAGAGCTATCCTCAGGCCCGCCACCGCCGTCGCCATGCCCATAAGTTAAAAGTCGTTCGTTGCTAACAGATTTTTGTTGAATTTCGTTTATCAGCCCGGTTACCGGAATTGGCGTTGGATACCTATTTGTCACATTGTGATGCGCTAACACTTTGCTACCATCAATCCCTTGCCAATAATAAGTTACATAAGGAAACTTGTTGGTATCATTCCAGTCCATCTTTGTAGTTAAGAAATACTTAATATCGCATCCTTTTAATATTTGTGGAATAGCCGCGCAATATCCAAATGTATCCGGCAAAAAAAAGGCATTTGACTTATAATCAAAGTGTTTCATTGTGTATCTTTGCCCCCACAAAAATTGACGAATCATAAACTCTCCGCCCGTAATATTGCAGTCGCACTCAACCCATACGCCRCCGTTGGGCTCATATCTGCCTTCACGTATCTTCCCTTTTATTGCCTCAAACAGCTCCGGATAATATATCTCAATAAACTTAAGATGCGCAGCRCTGCTCTGTATAAAATGGTAATCCTCAAATTGTTCAATCATATTAATTTGGTTTGCATAAGTTCTGGCACACTTTTTTATAGTTTCATCAATTTCCCAAAGCCACGCGGTATCCATATGGGAGTGCCCCAATATACCCACTCTAGCAACGGTTTGGGAATTCTTCTTATTAAGCACTTTGCTCATAATTTCTCTCGCTATTGGCAAAGCTTCGCGTTGCGCATCATCGTCTGTTTCCTCGTTCGAAAAATAGATRACCTGATTTAAATCTATGAGGATGCTCTCAATTTCGGCTCTCTTAGCGCTATTCTTTTCTTGGCAATCGTATAATTCCATCAATGTTTTGTAATCATAGTAAAATTCTTTCACCAACTCATCCGTTACCATTACATCAAAGCTATCAAATACTAAATCATAATTCCTTCTACACGGCTTCTCATATGGATAGCAACCCTCGATGTCATGCCCTGTGTATGCTTCTAGCACAAGCTCATATTTTTTACCAACTTCTGCCACATGGACAAAGGCTTTACAATAGTGGTTACCATGCCCAGTATTCATTTGGTACTTTGCAGCATAGTTTGCATACGGCATCCCATTTACAAATAGCAACCCTTCATATAGCGAACAATTCGGCATTAAATATAATTTCTGAGCATCTAATTCTTGTGGTACCGTAAACGATGTCTTGAAAAAATAGTAAGTTTTCTCTCCACCCCAAATCTCTCCCTGCTTAATCGGTTTATAATCAACGTTTTGCGGCGCCTTTGCCAGATGCTCTTTTGTACAATAATATGCGACATCCAAGCTTGCAACCTTTTTAAAAATATACTTCTCCATTCTATCAATATACTGTCTTTGCTTTTCGATCATTCTATCTAACTGCATTTGATTTAACATGGCACGTCTCCTATATGATTCAAATTCATCCGAGTAAATACCTCAAATGATTGAAACAGTATATCATTATACATTTCGCTGGGTCAATACACAAAAAAAAGGACAAACCATTTGGCTGCCCTTATAAAAAAATTATTCCGGAGTTGCTTCAGAATCTACCTCGGAATTTGTAGAATTCAATAACACATTTAAAATTGACTTTGGTAAAAATATTCCCGATAACTTTTGGCAGTCATCGAAGGCTCCGTTAGCTATGCCCTTTACTGCAACCCCATCGATTGTTTCTGGAATATATGCTACTGAGACAGTCTCCTCTGCTGCCAAAATGATTCCCGTCTCCTTATCAAACTGAATTTCTCCACCTTCGATACCAAACACATTATACCAATTATCTACGACTGGCTCCACAACAGATTCTGGCTCCACAACAGGTTCCGGCTCTACAACAGGCTCCGGCTTCACAACAGGTTCCGGCTCTACAACAGGTTCCGGCTCTACAACAGGTTCCGGCTCCACAACAAGTTCCGGCTCTACAACAGGTTCCGGCGCTGCCACAAATGACAATTGTACATCTGATGGAGTAAATATATCGAACGCCTCCCATTGTTCTGGTGTACCCGTAAATTCTATTGCAGCTAAATTAACTGCTGCCACAGAATATTTACCCATACTTGTCACAGTTCCAGGAATTGCCATATTCATCAGGCTACTGCACTCGGTAAACGCAAAGTCACCAATAGTAGTAACTCCTTCAGACAGAAGAACCAACTCCAAGCCATCACAATTGTAGAACGCCCGTTGCGCTATCGTCTTCACATTACCCGGAATGGAGATTTCCGCTAAACTGTCGCAATCAGTAAACGCAAATTCATCAATCAACGCCACTCCGTCGCCGATGCTAACCTCCGCCAAACTTTCGCAACCTAAAAAGCTAGCATAAGAAATTTCTGTAACCTGATCGGGAATGTTGATAGATACCAAATTAGGAGATAAAGCGAACGCGGCATCTCCAATCGACGTTATGCTCTCTGGCAAGATCACACTTGTAAGAGTCGCGCAACCTGAGAAGGCATTATCAGCTATGGAAGTTATACTCACGCCATTTATTTCGGAAGGAATTTCAACTGCGGTTACATCGCGAGCACCAATAATAGTTCCGGAAGACCAATCGACCTGAATCTTTCCGTCCCCACCTACGGATACCCAAGAATCATCAACAGCACTCGCTTCGGCAATTATTGCAGCAGCAGTTTCAGCAGCAGCAATAGCTTTGGCTTGGGCTTCAGCTTCGGCTTTGGCTTGGGCTTCAGCTTCGGCTTTGGCTTGGGCTTCAGCTTCGGCTTTGGCTTTAGCTTCGGCTTCGGCTTTAGCTTGGGCTTCAGCTTCGGCTTTAGCTTCGGCTTCGGCTTTAGCTTCAGCTTCGGCTTTGGCTTTAGCTTCGGCTTCAGCTTTGGCTTGGGCTTCGGCTTTGGCTTTGGCTTCGGCTTCGGCTTCGGCTTTAGCTTGGGCTTCAGCTTCGGCTTCGGCTTTGGCTTTAGCTTCGGCTTCGGCTTTGGCTTGGGCTTCAGCTTCGGCTTTGGCTTTAGCTTCGGCTTCGGCTTTAGCTTGGGCTTGGGCTTCAGCTTCGGCTTTGGCTTTAGCTTCGGCTTCGGCTTTAGCTTGGGCTTCAGCTTCGGCTTTGGCTTTAGCTTCGGCTTCGGCTTTGGCTTTAGCTTCGGCTTCGGCTTTGGCTTTAGCTTCGGCTTCGGCTTTGGCTTGGGCTTCAGCTTTGGCTTGGGCTTCAGCTTCGGCTTTAGCTTTGGCTTCAGCTTCGGCTTCGGCTTTGGCTTCAGCTTCGGCTTGGGCTTGGGCTTCGGCTTCGGCTTGGGCTTCGGCTTCAGCTTCGGCTTGGGCTTGGGCTTCGGCTTCGGCTTCAGCTTCGGCTTCGGCTTTGGCTTGGGCTTCGGCTTCGGCTTTAGCTTGGGCTTCAGCTTCGGCTTCGGCTTCGGCTTGGGCTTCGGCTTCGGCATTCGCATCGGCATTCGCTGGGGCATTCGCTTCGGCATTCGCATCGGCATTCGCATCGGCATTCGCATCGGCATTAGCTTCGGCACTCGCATCGGCATTCGCATCGGCACTCGCATCGGCACTCGCATCGGCATTCGCTTCGGCATTCGCTGGGGCATTCGCTTCGGCATTCGCTGGGGCACTCGCATCGGCATTCGCATCGGCAATAGCTTCGGCAATAGCTTCGGCACTCGCATCGGCAATAGCATCGGCATTCGCATCGGCATTCGCATCGGCATTCGCTTCGGCATTAGCTTCGGCATTCGCATCGGCATTCGCATCGGCATTCGCTTCGGCACTCGCATCGGCACTCGCATCGGCATTAGCTTCGGCATTCGCATCGGCATTCGCATCGGCATTAGCTTCGGCATTAGCTTCGGCAATAGCTTCGATTGTGGCTTCCAGATTTTTTTCTTCTATATAAATGCTTTTTATTGCGTCGCCCTTATCGACATCAGCGTAAAGTGCTGTTGCATATGTACCAAAACAAAATGTAGTTATAGTTATCATTTTTCTCCATTTCATAATTAAACTACCCCTTTCGAAGAATAGTATACCAGAATGCATCATGCGAAGCAATAATACAAAAATTTATCAATTCCTAAATTTAAAAATAATTTTATTGAAAATCAATATTTATTTCAATGTCCAATTTATTTTTTTACTGCATAAATATTTCAAACTTTAAAGCCATTTGTCAAACTGTATATAATTCTACTATAAAAAATAGCAGTAGTACTAAAACAGATTTATTTTCTGTGCCTAAAATTGACAATAGAATTTTTTAGAAATCGTTTGACTTTTTAAATGCAGGGGATGTACAATTGAT
>NZ_ABEQ01000066.3 GCF_000171335.1 Candidatus Epulonipiscium viviparus | reverse complement strand
GCTAAACATTTTAATGAAAATGTGGAGCATTGGGAGGCTATAGGATATCTGCATGACTATGATTATGAAAAATATCCTGATGAGCATCTACAACATACGAAAGAGCCATTAGAACAGGCAGGAGTGTCGGCAGAAGAAATTCGGGCAATCTTGAGCCATGGATGGACTATATGTAATGAGATCGAGCCGCTAACCAACTGCGAAAAAAGTTTATTTACAGTCGATGAGCTTACGGGCATCATTTCAGCAGCAGCCAGAATGAGACCTAATGGTATAGCAGATTTAAAAGTATCCAGCTTTATGAAAAATTTTAAAGACAAGCGTTTTGCCGCAAAATGTGATCGAGAGATAATAAAAAAGGGTTGCGAAATGCTTGGAATGGAAGTTAGAGATGTGGCCGATATTTGCATTAACGCCATGAAAAAATTAGTATAATTTTAGACTGCACCGAAACTTACTGGTGCAGTCTTTTTTTACTGTACTATTTTACGTATTACACTATTGCTAGGATCTGARACATATATTRCATCGTCAGAGACTACAATTTCTCTCAGGATGCTTCCATCAAAAATTATATCGCTTGCTCGTCCGTTTATTGTTTTCACATTTTTGGCGGTAGAAACTTCTCCAGCTACAGTTATAACATCTACAACAATCCCATCTTCCATTATAATTTTTCGTATTACATTATAGTCTATTACATAAAAATCACCATCATGATACGTGATCTTTTGTGGTCTATAAAATTGCGAAACATTTCCATCTACAAAATTTCGGCTATTCTCTATTCCTGCCACATATTCCCAATTATCCCCTRCCAATTTTTCTATAGTTCCACGCTCCGAGTTAGAAATATAAATTACATTGTTGTTATCTACAGCAATAGAAGCTGTATCCATATAAGCCCGTGCAAGAGGAGAAATAGCTTTGGTCTCGGTATCAACTTTATGAATTTCTACAGAGTTCATCATTCCGTTTTTTACAATTAACAAAAGGTCTCCATTATTATCTAATGTAAAATCAATTACATCCATATACATAGAATCTGCGACATACAATTGCTCCGAAGTTTTGGTTGAAAGATCTACTCGAGAAATGCCAAACAAAGTTCGACCATCCGCTTCTTCCCAAGGATGCGTTAAAACATAAACTTCATTCTCAAAACTCCTAACTACATCAGATAGCATATAATATGGAGAAAACATAATGGTTTCAACAGTATCATCAGAAATTTTTCGAAGCGATCCACTGTCTACTACAAGCAACGCTCCATCATCCGTTTGAGTGAGGCTTTCGGGTGCAACAAAGCTGGCATTAGCAATTGATCCATTTACATGATCTCGTTGCCCAGTTCCAAATGCAGTTAAAACGCGATATGTAGGATCATACTTAAGCGAGATTTCTACCATTCCATCCATAGGTTTTACTACCTGAATTTCTGTAGAAATAATTTTATTGCGATACTGACCTACAAATTCTACAAAACCTTCATTCATCCCCACAATAAAGTTACCATCGATTTTAGCAATGTTATTATCTGCATGTAGCCAAGTAATATCTTCGGCAGCCAGTTGCTTTATTTCTCCGTCATCAAATTCTTGCATTATAACTAACTCTTTGGATTGTTGTTCACTAATTTTTAAAATTCCCGGAACAAGTTCTATAAACGAAAGCTTTTGCTGATTTGCGATATAAGCGCTTATAAAAATAACATTAACGGAAGCTATCAAAGCGCATATAGATGTAATAAATACAACTTTTCGACGCACTAAGGTTTGTGCAAACTTAAGTCGCGAAGATTGGATTTGTTCTAAATCTGTTAGTAATTCACGAGAGCTTTGATATCTTTCTGCTGGATTTTCTTTAATACATTTGAGGATAATATTTCCAAATTCTTGTGAAACAGCTTCGGTCAATAAAATATGATTAGTCTTATTTGGCTTTTTCTTAGTAGCCAATTCAAATAAAATAACTCCAAGGCTATATATATCAGACCTAGAATCTGTTTTTTGTTTTTTATATTGCTCTGGAGATGCGTAATGTTTAGTGATAGCGTGAATTTCTTCGATAGCGTGTTCTTCTTTAGAAATTCCAAAATCTATAAGTACTAATTTATCGCTATGAGATACTATAATATTAGCAGGCTTCAGATCGCGATGTATAATAGGACTAGGCTTTAGCGTGTGTAAATAATCGAGAACTTCTGTTAGCTGCTTTGCCCAATCATAAATTTGATATTGCGTCAATGCTAGTTCTGATGCAATCACTTTGTCGAGAGAAATTCCCTCAATAAAACTTTGAACAATATACGTTCCTGATATATCGTAAAATACATCTACAATTTTGGGTAAATTAGTGTGATTTAACTTTTTTAGGATATCTTCTTCTCGCATTAACGACTGAAATTGTGGCTCTATATGCTTAATTAGCCAATTACTCCCCAATGAACTGCTTTTAACAGCATACACATGGCTCATCCCTCCGCCTGCCATCTGCCAATCAATAACATATCTGCCCTGAAACACAACGGTATGCAGGTAGTCATAGTCTTGTTCTACTTCTCCCCAAACTTCGTCATCTAGTTCGGTAATTCCTTGATCTATAATTGTATTATTGCTTTCTTCTATGGCTGACGAATGTATCATAGTTTGAGTTATATATTCCATATTAGAATCGTCTTCTATCGCTTGTTTTATCTTAATTTTCTTATTAGTTATAATATAGCTAGCTAACCCTATCAGACTTACCGCACTTCCTATAACTCCCACTATCATCAGTATATTTTCTATATACATAGTTACCTCTCCTTCTATCTATTCTAATCTGTCAAACAATTTCTTTAAAATTACAGCAGCTTCTCCTCGTGTTACTGTTGCAGTGGGCATAAAATTTGCCGAATTATATCTCATTACCAAATCCTCCCGTGTGGCAAAAGCGATGTCTTCGTGTGCCCAAACTATTGATGCGGCATCTGCATATTCAGATAAATATTTATTAATGTTATCAACTTCTATGTAGTCTTTATCTAATTTTAACACTCTAGCGACAACAGACATAAATTCTTCTTGTGTTATAGGGTCGTTTCCTCGAAATTTGTTGTCCTCGCCTATCATAATTCCAATATTGTGAGCCGACCCAGCGGCCGCAACATACCAGTCATCTTCGGCAACGTCATCATACCAAGCATTTGCATTTGAATCATATGCATATAAAACTTTAACTAACATAGTGGCAACTTCCGCTCTCGAAATCGGCGCATCGGGCTCAAATACATTTAAGATTGTATCGTTAATTACCGTACCATCTCTACCCGTAATGATGCCTTTTGCTGCGAGAAAATTAATTGATTCTTGCATTTGCGCACTGRTTCTATCGATATCAGAAAAATATTTTTGATTATTAATCACAGTATATACACCGTTATCAACTGTAGTTTTGGCTTCTAACTTGTTTGTTGCTGGATTATATTTGCCGCCAATAATGGTACCATTTTCAGAYAGAGTCTGGTACTTAAAGTCTTCGTCAGGCACAGTAATAGCAACGGTCAGCGGGGTACCTCCTCCTGTATAAGAGATACGATACCCATCATCCACATTTGTTGCAATCTCAATTGCAGCTTCTCCGACAACTTTATCTAAATCAATGGCAACTTCCAAATTTCCAGTAGAAATCCATAATTTGTCAAATTTCGACATAGCCACATTGGGATCGATATTTATTATCGCATTTGGTTTAGTATAAATTCTGATTTCATGCTCTAACTTACGTGTTAGCATCATCCCCGAGTTATTGATAAACAAAAAGAGATCGTTAGCTAGGTCAATAGCAGTTTGCTCAAATTCCAAAAGTGTATCATAGTTTATGGCTAAAATTCCGTTATCATATGGTGCGATATACACACTAGCAACATGGGCAATCATCGCCTCTGCAAACTGAGCRACCGCATCCACACTATTGGCATCGGACCTTTGCTCGCCAGATAACTGCATGATTGCATTGCCCAACACCGAGATTGCGTCCATTTTAGTATTGATATGCGCGATTTTATCATAAGGCAACGACGGCATTGTGACATCGGCATTACAAATTACTTCTATATTTGCTGCAACATTAATTTGCAATGAATCCCAATACACGTAGCTGCCGTTGTAATAAATCATTTCTAGTTTATTACAATAACTAAATGCATCCGGAGCAATCTCGCTAACATTGCCTTTTATTACAATGGTATCTAAGTTGTCGCATCCGCCAAATAACAAATTACCTAGCTTCTCCACCTTTTCTGGAATATTGATTCTAGTAATGTTATCGCATCCGAAAAAGGCCCGATCGCCAAGTTCCAATAACTCATCTGGTAGATCGATATTTTTGAGACTAACGCATCCCCAAAATGCTTTTTGACCAATATATTGAACGCTGTCTGGAATGTAGACCAAAGCTAGACTACTACAATTTTCAAACAATCCATCTGGTATAGAATTTACAGTATTTGGCAAATAGGCAGCGCGCAAATTGTTGCAATCATAAAACGCTTCTGAAGCTATCTCGATCACTGCAATTCCATCAATGGCGCTCGGAATGTTGGCCACATGAACTGTTTTCTCTACTTCAGTTATAGTACCTTTGTTTCTGTCAAACTTAACTAGTCCGCCCTCTATTCCAGGAACACTAATCCAGGTTTCTGCTAAATTGACAATAGTATTCTCAGGTATAGAAATGCGCATTGCGTTCCAACCATTAGAATCGCCACCATAATAAACAGTGGCCAACTTCTCGCACCCTGCAAAAAGATCTGGTCCCACAAAAGAAAGACTACTAGGAATGCTGATAGATTGTAAATTTTCACACAAGAAAAATGCGGCGGCGTTCACAGAATGGATGCCTTCTGGAATATTTATGTTTACTAAATTAACGCAGGCCTGAAAAGCTCTCTCTCCAATTACCTCAATCGTATTGGGTAAAGATAAGCTTGTTAAATTGGTACACCATCCAAATGCAGATGGACCAATGGCTTTTACCGCAGCTCCGTTAATCTCAAAAGGAATGTGCGCAACTGTTACCGACTCTTCTACTGCTACGATTTCGCCAGTTGCAGCATCAAATTTAACTCGCCCTTCCAATATCCCCTCTACCTCTATCCAATCCAGATCTTCCCTAATAACTGCAGCAGATGCTTGGGCACAGATCACAACAGGTGACATTAATACGGCAGTAACGATCAAAAAACTAATTTTCTTTATCATTGCATTGTCTCCTAAATAAATCGAGATGAAAATCCCTGTTCATAATTTTTAATTTCCAATCCTGTCAAATAGTAATTTCAAAGCTATAGCAAGTTCACCTCTGGTTACCGGTTCATTTGGAGCAAAATTACCATCAATTCTTATCGGTATCAAATCTTCTCTTGTTGCTAATGCGACTAGCTCGGCTGCCCAGTCTGGAATAGCTGCCATATCGGCGTAATCTACCAAATAGTTGGCTGGATATAGCGGTAGTAAATACTTCTGCTCATCTAATAAAGCTTGCGTGATTGTCGCAACCATATCTATGCGCAACAGTGGATCTGCAGACTCCAGCGCTGCCGCTGCAGAATATCCTATATTTTCCAGTATTGCTACCAAGTCCTTTTTCAAAACGATCTCGTTTGGTGCAAATTCTTCTTCTGCCACACCGTTCATAATGCCTTTTGCGGCAACCAACTCAATTGCTGTTCTCATTTGTTTTGTAGTTGTTGCCAAATCCTTAAATCTTGGCTTAGTTATTTCTACTGTATATGCTCCATTTTGTTTAGATGAAGCTTCAATTTTATTTGTTGCAGGATTGTATTTGCCGCCTTCATTAATTCCATCGCGAAGAATCGCCTGGTTTTGTGGATCATCTTCATCTGCCAATCTCAAGCCTACTTTTAACGGAATCGTCGGTGTGGATGTTACGATATAACTGGAATTATCATAATCCACGCCCTCATAGTCCACGTTGCTATTATCTTTTCGTGTCATAGATATTGTAACAGGAGTGTTTGGCAGATCCTCGATATCGACGATTATTTCTGCTTCTGTTGTTATAATTTTAATACTATTGATATTTAATTGTGTTAAAGAAGGGTCCAGCGTTACATTAGCTTTGTAGTTCCCTTTTGTCGCTACCGATACCGTTTTCTCTATTGGACGGTTCAGCTCGAGACCTTGTAAGGCAAAAACTGTTGGAAGCGCATCTGCTATAGTATTCGCATCATCGGCAAGGTGAGCGACAGTGCTCGCATCTATGGTTAATGTGTTTTGATGAATCCGCTTGTAACACATTTGTTCGATCGCTTCTTCGGCAAATTGTGTAAATACTTCTGTAATATATTCATCCACAAAATGGATAGTAGTTAACTCCGCCATTGCCGCTTCTAATACAACAATCAGATCATCTGCATCCTCTAAGTTATCCAAATTTTTGTACGACAAGTTTGGAAGTGGAGTTGGGGCGATGTCTGCCAAATAGTTTTGAAATTTTGCTGTTGCAACAGAGGTTGACACTACTGGAGTTTTGGCATTTTTTGGTATTTCACTATCATAAACTATGCGAGCTCCTCCATTTTTTAGATTATTTAGTATTTCTAAAGTTTTGGCATCCCGTATATTTAATGGATTTCCAGACAAATTTACATAGTTTAGGTTTGTCAAATTTTCTAAGGCAGCGATATCTGATATTTGGTTGTTTGCTAAATTTAGCTCCTCTAAATTGGTGAGATTGGCTAGCGATGAAATGTTACTTATTTTATTGTTGCTTACGTTTAGTGATACAAGATTTTTTAGTTCGCTTAAAGATGTTATATCCGATATATTGTTGTTGTTAATATATAGTGTTCTCAGTTTTGTTAGTGTAGCGAGAGGATATATATTAATCAGCTTATTGTCATTTAGATGTAGCTGCTCCAAATTTGTTAAATTTTGTATGTGCTCAATATTTGTTATACTATTTCGTGACGCACCCAATGTGGTGAGATTTTTCATAAATGCTACAATAGATAAATTGCTAAACTGATTACTTGAAATATCTAAATTTTTTAATCCTATCAAGCTTGCAATAGGTGCGCTGTTCACAAGTTGTTCGTCATATAAATTTAACGTTGATAAATCAGCAAGCTCATTTCTTTCGATTTGCCTATTGCCATTGCTATCCACTTGCTCTAAAATTGCCCTATGCAGATTTTCATCTGTAAAATTCACCGCATCTGTTGCAAATAAATGGGTCGAAGATATTATTATAGTTGCTGCTATGAGCCACTTGTGCTTCATTGTGTTTCACCTATCCTATTCTATCAAATAGTTTTTTGAGAATCATTGCAATTTCGCCTTTCGTCATTACTGATGAAGGCAAAAACATTCCATCGGTACGTCTCATAATCAAGTTTTCTCTCGTTGCAAAGGCAATATCTGCCGCTGCCCAGGCCGGTATATCTTTAGCGTCCACATATTGAGAAAGGTAATCTGTTATATTTGATGGCGTTGAATATCCCTTTTCCATTTGCAAAACACGTGCAATAACTGAAATGGCTTCATCTTTTAATACCAGTGAATTTGGCTTAAATGTATTGTCTTGGTATCCTTCCATTATTCCCTCATTTGTCGCCGAGCCCACTCCAGCATGAAACCAATCGGTTGGAAATACGTCGATATATCCTCCATCTGCTGTTAAATCATATGCATAGATAATTTTCACTAGCATAGTGGCGATTTCGGCCCTCGTTACAGCGTCATCTGGCCCAAATTCAGTAGCAGTGTTGCTATCCATAATTCCTTTGGAGACCAGCATTTTAATAGCTTCTTGCATCTGTACACTTTTGTTTGCAATGTCTGTAAAGTTTTGATAATTTTCTGCAACAATAAAGTCGCCTTCCAAATTAGATTGCATTTCTATTTTGTCTGTTGCAGGATTATATTTTCCGCCCACCAGTTCATTATTTCTAAATGCTGCCTGATARTTTAAGTCACCAACTGTTTTTGGAAGCCCTATAGTTATAGGCTTTTCTGGCATTTTTGGACTATAACTAATAGCGTAGCTAGTATTATTATAGTTTGTACTATCTCCTTGCATTCCCGGACCTTTTTGTTCTAATGTTATTTTGAGTGGCTCGGTCCAATTTTCTTTTTTAAAGTCATCCATATTAAGTTCTAGATCCACATCCTTGGTTTCAACTCTAAGGTTATCTATCCCTTGCGATTGTGCGAGAGACGTATCCAATGTTATAACTGTCGTTAAATCTTCTATTGCAGTCAACAATACATTSCGATCCAATTCGCGGTGTAATTCGATTCCTCCATTTGCTATAGTATCTTCTAGCGCTGCAGCTGTCTGATTCGCTTCAGCTTCTAAGTCCACTACCAAATCATAGTTTATCAACTCATTGCGATTGATTGACTTGCTGGCAACTTGAATTACGGCTTCTTCTGCGTATGTAGCGACCATCTCTGTAACCTGCCTATCTTCTTTTTGAACAGCAGATAAATTATCTACTATGTCTTCCATCACCGAAACTGCCTGGTCACGATTTTCTATGTGGTCTAATTGGTTATATGGCAAATCTATATTATCCATAGGAATTTCTACCACAAATTCATCTTTACTATCGAGTTTAGGTGTCACAGTGTATACATTAATACCGGTATTTATTAATGCTATCTCATCTGCTAATGTAATTTTATCATCGTCCAAATACAATCTTTTTAAACCCGTCAAATTTGACAAAGACATATAATCTGATACTGGATTATTCTTTATGTTTATAATAGTAAGTTCTGTTAGATTGCTTATGGGATAGACAAGAGAAATGTTGTTGTCTTCTAGAAGTAAATTTTTTAAACTGGTTAAATTTGAGAGTGGTCTGAGATCGCTAATATTGTTGTTACTCAAATTGAGATAAGTTAAATTGGTTAAATTTCTCAGTGGTGATATATTAGTTATACCAGGTTTCGTTGAAGATTTTGTGTCATTTTTCAAATCTAAATACGTGAGATTAGATAAGCTTGCTAGGGSGCTTATATCAGTTATGCTATGTCTCTGAGTGACAATACTGGTTAAATTAGGAAAATGTTTGAGTGGTCTAATGTCTGTAACGTATAGATTATCTAGTTGTAGTTTATTCAAATTTAGCGCTTCGACTTGTTCTATATATCCGTTATGATTTTTATCCGCATTTTGTAAAAGTTCTTCTAAAAGGTATGGGTCATCGATTTCTATGAATGTGTTTGTAGCTTGTATAGATAATGGTTGTAACAATATTGCGACAGTTAATAAAAAACTAATTTTTTTGATCATAAGTTATAGAGCAACCCYACTCAAGAGTTGCTCCCTCCTCTCTTTTTATTTTTTATTTTTTATTACATAAATTTAATAATTGCTGTAGATATATCATCACTACAGTATGTTCCCTTAACTTGAGTAAATAGATTATTCATATAATTAATTAGCTGATACGTATTAATTACCCATCTTTGATTTCTCACTAATCGATTTAGGTCAACCCATTTATAAAATCCATCAGTGCATACAAAAAACATATCTCGTCTTTTAACGTCTCCGTGTGCGTTAAAAATCTCAATATCYGTATTATGCCCAATACATTGAGCAAGTAAGGTCTTCCCATCACGTATAATGCAGTGATCTCGTGTTATAATAGATAGGCCCATACTCCCTAGCTTATATATACGGCTGTCTCCAACATGTGCGACTGTATATTTATTATCTATGGTTAATAACAATGAAACAGTTGCTCCAGTTACAATATTTTGCATTGAGGCTGTATATATAATATAATTATTAATCGTAATTAACAAATCGTTTATCTGCTCGGTAATAGTTTCTATAGTATCTTGCCTCTGTATACTCTGAATAAGACCATCTTCTGCCCAACCTCTGACACTTCTTGTTATTGTATGAGCAGCCAATCCACCTTTCTTAAAGCTACCAATGCCATCGCTAACAACAGCCAGACAAACTTTGTGCCGACCAACTTTCATCTTTTTTACATATAAACTATCTTGATTTACAGATCTGTTTGTTCCTACGTCACTTCGTCCGCTTATTATCATGTTTCCCCTCCCACTTTCATATTTACTAAAACATAAGCATAGTTTCGTCACCACTATCTTCGTCGGTTGTAAACCAATACTCTATTCCTTGTTTAGAAAACGAAATTTTGTCATTATAATTTAATTGATATTGAATATTGCGCTTTAATCTTTCATCATTTAAAAATGTTCCATTTGATGAGTTAAAATCTACTAAATAATATACGTCATTTTCTCTAACTATAGTTGCATGTTTTCGACTAATAGATTTAATGCTAACATCAAATTCGTAATCTGATTCTTTCGGCTTGTTACCTTTGTCTTGTCGACCCAAACTAAATTTATTATTAATTAGAACAAGTGGTATTTGATACTCCAATCGCGGAAAATTCACATTTGGTGCCACGAGTGTTAGCATGGCATCACTTTGCATGTTATTAAAATTGTCAGGCAATTTTTGAGGACGCGATATTTTGTTCATAGCAGATTGTGGTTTTTGACCATCATCATATAAATATATTTCACCAGAATTTTTCTTATTCTTTTTTCCAAACATTTTAAAGAAACCTTTGCTTTTTTCTTCTTGTTGCTTTGGCTCAGGAGGCATCACAAACTCTTGCATAGAAGGCATTGGCGGTGGCGGTGGCGGTGGCGGCGGTGGCGTCTGCTGCTGCAATGTCACTGGCTGCGGTGGAGGTGGCTGCTGAGTACCTAAATTATGTATAGATTGTTCCGAAGGATCTCTGAGTGGTATTTCGATTGTATCTAATAAATTCTTAAAACTTTGAAAACTAAATTGATCTCCTGAAAAATATCTATAAAATTTCATTAAATCAAGATTGGACACATCTTGGCAATTGTTTAATAATTGTAATAACATTTTTTTGGTAACAGATACATCTTGGGTATATTCTCTTACTGGTGCGTATATAAATTTTACTGTTTGAGACGGCCAATCTACAAAAATGTAATTAGTATTTTGACAAAAGTTTGTATTATTAAAGCACCAGTCACCACATTGAATGAGACTTTCTATAATACTTTTATACACTCTAAACAGTTCAGTTGCACTAAATTCTTTTGATAATTTTTCCAAAGACATTCTTTCGTCTATATTATAAGACAAAATCACTTCCCCATTGATATTATCTATTACATATGGCACCAAAAAGGGGGGTCTATCACCATTTAGAGCTCTATATGCCATTGTATCTAAGGTCATATCAGAAGATATAGTAACAGTTACTGTATTTTGTGATTTTCCAAATATCGAACTGTTCATAATTCACCTCTCTTTTAATTTTAAATAAATCTCTAGTATTTTTTATAATACATTAATATTATTTATAATTTCATAAAAATATAACCTCCTATTTTAGGAATAGAAGGTCACATAGTTTTTTACATGGAGTTTAGTTTACATTGATGTATTAATAACTTTGAATTCTTCGTATAGTATATTATTCACACTTTTTACACAAAACTTGAGCCAATTTCTGTATCGCTGCGTCTAAACTCTTTTGCCGTCTATGCATAAGCTCGATATATCAAATTTTTACGAAAAGCTTGAGCCGATTTCTGTATCGCTGCGTCTAAACTCTTCTGCTGTCGTATGCATGAGATCGATATATCAAATTTTTACACAAAGCTTGAGCCAATTTCTGTATCGCTACGTCTAAAATCTTCTGCTGTCGTATGCATGAGATTGATATATCCATCCAATGTTGTTCTAAATTCTCTAAACGTAGGTTCCATTTCTTCAAAAATTCTCATGAAAGCCACTTGCGCATCGCCTTGCCACATTGGGCTCAACCGGTATACTAGTTGCCGGATTTTTTCGATTGCTTCTCCGTGTTCTGCGACAAGAGCACTTGCTTCTAATTCTTTGTTCATTAAAACGTCTGCTGTTACTTTAATTACTGCCATAATAAATCCTCCTTATTTTTACGATCTCTCAAAAGTCTGTATACTTTCGATCTGATTCTATATATTGTAACTGTTAATTCTACTACTTAAATCTTGATCAGTGAATTCTAGGCCGTCTGCTGCCCTCTCCATCATTTTAGCATATTTTTCTATTTCCTCAGAAAAAGTTACAAATTTAGATTGAACGTTATTAAATTTTGCTTCGAAAGCCCGCTGAGCTTCACCTTCCCAGATTTCGTTTAATCCCCGGATCAATGCTGCAATATCAGCTAATACGGTATCATTGTCTGTTCTATATGTCCGCACGTCCTTTGCTCTTTCTCTTAGTTCGCTAGGTGTTACTTGAATTAAATCTGCCATTATAATTCCTCCTATATAAAATTTTTACGAAAAGCTTGAGCCGATTTCTGTATCACTGCGTCTAAACTCTTCTGCCGTCTATGCATAAGCTCGATATATCAAATTTTTACACAAAGCTTGAGCCGATTTCTGTATCGCTGCGTTTAAACTCTTCTGCCGTCTATGCATAAGCTCGATATATCAAATTTTTACACAAAGCTTGAGCCAATTTCTGTATCGCTGTGTCTAAACTCTTTTGCCGTCTATGCATGAGCTCGATATATCAAATTTTTACACAAAGCTTGAGCCAATTTCTGTATCGCTGCGTCTAAACTCTTCTGCCGTCTATGCATAAGCTCGATATATCAAATTTTTACGAAAAGCTTGAGCCAATTTTTGTATCGCTGCGTCTAAACTCTTCTGCCGTCTATGCATGAGCTCGATATATCAAATTTTTACACAAAGCTTGAGCCAATTTCTGTATCGCTGCGTCTAAACTCTTCTGCTGTCATATGCATAAGCTCGATATATCCATCCAATGTTTCTCTAAATTCTCTAAACGTAGGTTCCATGTCTTCAAAAATTCTTAGGAAAGCCACTTGCGCATCGCCTTGCCACATTGGACTCAACCGGTATACTAGTTGCCGGATTTTTTCGATTGCTTCTCCGTGTTCTGCGACAAGAGCACTTGCTTCTAATTCTTTGTTCATTAAAACGTCTGCTGTTACTTTAATTACTGCCATAATAAATCCTCCTTATTTTTATGATCTCTCAAAAGTCTGTATACTTTCGATCTGATTCTATATATTGTAACTGTTAATTTTACTACTTAAATCTTGATCAGTGAATTCTAGGCCGTCTGCTGCCCTCTCCATCATTTTAGCATATTTTTCTATTTCCTCAGAAAAAGTTACAAATTTAGATTGAACGTTATTAAATTTTGCTTCGAAAGCCCGCTGAGCTTCACCTTCCCAGATTTCGTTTAATCCCCGGATCAATGCTGCAATATCAGCTAATACGGTATCGTTGTCTGTTCTATATGTCCGCACGTCCTTTGCTCTTTCTCTTAGTTCGCTAGGTGTTACTTGAATTAAATCTGCCATTATAATTCCTCCTATATAAAATTTTTACGAAAAGCTTGAGCCAATTTCTGTATCACTGCGTCTAAACTCTTCTGCCGTCTATGCATAAGCTCGATATATCAAATTTTTACACAAAGCTTGAGCCAATTTCTGTATCGCTGCGTCTAAACTCTTCTGCCGTCTATGCATAAGCTCGATATATCAAATTTTTACACAAAACTTGAGCCAATTTCTGTATCGCTGCGTCTAAACTCTTCTGCCGTCTATGCATAAGCTCGATATATCAAATTTTTACGAAAAGCTTGAGCCAATTTTTGTATCGCTGCGTCTAAACTCTTCTGCCGTCTATGCATAAGCTCGATATATCAAATTTTTACGAAAAGCTTGAGYCAATTTCTGTATCGCTACGTCTAAACTCTTCTGCCGTCTATGCATAAGCTCGATATATCAAATTTTTACGAAAAGCTTGAGCCRATTTCTGTATCRCTGCGTCTAAACTCTTCTGCCGTCTATGCATAAGCTCGATATATCAAATTTTTACACAAAGCTTGAGCCGATTTCTGTATCGCTGCGTCTAAACTCTTCTGCTGTCATATGCATGAGCTSGATATATCCATCCAATGTTGTATTAAATTCTCTAAACGTAGRTTCCATTTCTTCAAAAATTCTCATGAAAGCCACTTGCGCATCGCCTTGCCACATTGGACTCAATTGGTATACTAGTTGCCGGATTTTTTCGATTGCTTCTCCKTGTTCTGCGACAAGAGCAGTTGCTTCTAATTCTTTGCTCATTAAAACGTCTGCTGTTACTTTAATTACTGCCATAATAAATCCTCCTTATTTTTAYGATCTCTCAAAAGTCTGTATACTTTCGATCTGATTCTATATATTGTAACTGTTAATTYTACTACTTAAATCTTGATCAGTGAATTCTAGGCCGTCTGCTGCCCTCTCCATCATTTTAGCATATTTTTCTATTTCCTCAGAAAAAGTTACAAATTTAGATTGAACGTTATTAAATTTTGCTTCGAAAGCCCGCTGAGCTTCACCTTCCCAGATTTCGTTTAATCCCCGGATCAATGCTGCAATATCAGCTAATACGGTATCGTTGTCTGTTCTATATGTCCGCACGTCCTTTGCTCTTTCTCTTAGTTCGCTAGGTGTTACTTGAATTAAATCTGCCATTATAATTCCTCCTATATAAAATTTTTACGAAAAGCTTGAGTCAATTTCTGTATCGCTGCGTCTAAACTCTTCTGCCGTCTATGCATGAGCTCGATATATCAAATTTTTACACAAAGCTTGAGCCAATTTCTGTATCGCTGCGTCTAAACTCTTCTGCTGTCATATGCATGAGCTCGATATATCCATCCAATGTTGTATTAAATTCTCTAAACGTAGGTTCCATTTCTTCAAAAATTCTCATGAAAGCCACTTGCGCATCGCCTTGCCACATTGGACTCAATTGGTATACTAGTTGCCGGATTTTTTCGATTGCTTCTCCATGTTCTGCGACAAGAGCAGTTGCTTCTAATTCTTTGCTCATTAAAACGTCTGCTGTTACTTTAATTACTGCCATAATAAATCCTCCTTATTTTTATGATCTCTCAAAAGTCTGTATACTTTCGATCTGATTCTATATATTGTAACTGTTAATTTTACTACTTAAATCTTGATCAGTGAATTCTAGGCCGTCTGCTGCCCTCTCCATCATTTTAGCATATTTTTCTATTTCCTCAGAAAAAGTTACAAATTTAGATTGAACGTTATTAAATTTTGCTTCGAAAGCCCGCTGAGCTTCACCTTCCCAGATTTCGTTTAATCCCCGGATCAATGCTGCAATATCAGCTAATACGGTATCATTGTCTGTTCTATATGTCCGCACGTCCTTTGCTCTTTCTCTTAGTTCGCTAGGTGTTACTTGAATTAAATCTGCCATTATAATTCCTCCTATATAAAATTTTTACGAAAAGCTTGAGCCGATTTCTGTATCGCTGCGTCTAAACTCTTCTGCTGTCTATGCATAAGCTCGATATATCAAATTTTTACGAAAAGCTTGAGCCAATTTTTGTATCGCTGCGTCTAAACTCTTTTGCCGTCTATGCATAAGCTCGATATATCAAATTTTTACGAAAAGCTTGAGCCAATTTCTGTATCGCTGCGTCTAAACTCTTCTGCCGTCTATGCATAAGCTCGATATATCAAATTTTTACACAAAACTTGAGCCGATTTCTGTATCGCTGCGTCTAAACTCTTCTGCTGTCATATGCATGAGCTCGATATATCCATCCAATGTTGTATTAAATTCTCTAAACGTAGGTTCCATTTCTTCAAAAATTCTCATGAAAGCCACTTGCGCATCACCTTGCCACATTGGACTCAATTGGTATACTAGTTGCCGGATTTTTTCGATTGCTTCTCCGTGTTCTGCGACAAGAGCAGTTGCTTCTAATTCTTTGCTCATTAAAACGTCTGCTGTTACTTTAATTACTGCCATAATAAATCCTCCTTATTTTTATGATCTCTCAAAAGTCTGTATACTTTCGATCTGATTCTATATATTGTAACTGTTAATTTTACTACTTAAATCTTGATCAGTGAATTCTAGGCCGTCTGCTGCCCTCTCCATCATTTTAGCATATTTTTCTATTTCCTCAGAAAAAGTTACAAATTTAGATTGAACGTTATTAAATTTTGCTTCGAAAGCCCGCTGAGCTTCACCTTCCCAGATTTCGTTTAATCCCCGGATCAATGCTGCAATATCAGCTAATACGGTATCGTTGTCTGTTCTATATGTCCGCACGTCCTTTGCTCTTTCTCTTAGTTCGCTAGGTGTTACTTGAATTAAATCTGCCATTATAATTCCTCCTATATCAAATTTTTACGAAAAGCTTGAGCCAATTTCTGTATCGCTGCGTCTAAACTCTTCTGCCGTCTATGCATAAGCTCGATATATCAAATTTTTACGAAAAGCTTGAGCCGATTTCTGTATCGCTGTGTCTAAACTCTTCTGCCGTCTATGCATAAGCTCGATATATCAAATTTTTACGAAAAGCTTGAGCCAATTTCTGTATCGCTGCGTCTAAACTCTTCTGCCGTCTATGCATAAGCTCGATATATCAAATTTTTACACAAAGCTTGAGCCGATTTCTGTATCGCTGCGTCTAAACTCTTCTGCCGTCTATGCATAAGCTCGATATATAAAATTTTTACACAAAGCTTGAGCCAATTTCTGTATCGCTGCGTCTAAACTCTTCTGCCGTCTATGCATAAGCTCGATATATCAAATTTTTACACAAAGCTTGAGCCAATTTCTGTATCGCTGCGTCTAAACTCTTCTGCTGTCATATGCATAAGCTCGATATATCCATCCAATGTTGTATTAAATTCTCTAAACGTAGGTTCCATTTCTTCAAAAATTCTCATGAAAGCCACTTGCGCATCGCCTTGCCACATTGGACTCAATTGGTATACTAGTTGCCGGATTTTTTCGATTGCTTCTCCGTGTTCTGCGACAAGAGCAGTTGCTTCTAATTCTTTGCTCATTAAAACGTCTGCTGTTACTTTAATTACTGCCATAATAAATCCTCCTTATTTTTACGATCTCTCAAAAGTCTGTATACTTTCGATCTGATTCTATATATTGTAATTGTTAATTCTACTACTTAAATCTTGATCAGTGAATTCTAGGCCGTCTGCTGCCCTCTCCATCATTTTAGCATATTTTTCTATTTCCTCAGAAAAAGTTACAAATTTAGATTGAACGTTATTAAATTTTGCTTCGAAAGCCCGCTGAGCTTCACCTTCCCAGATTTCGTTTAATCCCCGGATCAATGCTGCAATATCAGCTAATACGGTATCATTGTCTGTTCTATATGTCCGCACGTCCTTTGCTCTTTCTCTTAGTTCGCTAGGTGTTACTTGAATTAAATCTGCCATTATAATTCCTCCTATATAAAATTTTTACGAAAAGCTTGAGYCAATTTCTGTATCGCTGCGTCTAAACTCTTCTGCYGTCTATGCATAAGCTCKATATATCAAATTTTTACAMAAAGCTTGAGCCAATTTTTGTATCGCTGCGTCTAAACTCTTCTGCCGTCTATGCATAAGCTCKATATATCAAATTTTTACACAAAACTTAAGCCGATTTCTGTATCGCTGCGTCTAAACTCTTCTGCCGTCTATGCATAAGCTCGATATATCAAATTTTTACACAAAGCTTGAGCCGATTTCTGTATCGCTGCGTCTAAACTCTTCTGCCGTCTATGCATGAGCTCGATATATCAAATTTTTACACAAAGCTTGAGCCGATTTCTGTATCGCTACGTCTAAACTCTTCTGCTGTCATATGCATGAGCTCGATATATCCATCCAATGTTGTATTAAATTCTCTAAACGTAGGTTCCATTTCTTCAAAAATTCTCATGAAAGCCACTTGCGCATCGCCTTGCCACATTGGACTCAATTGGTATACTAGTTGCCGGATTTTTTCGATTGCTTCTCCGTGTTCTGCGACAAGAGCAGTTGCTTCTAATTCTTTGCTCATTAAAACGTCTGCTGTTACTTTAATTACTGCCATAATAAATCCTCCTTATTTTTACGATCTCTCAAAAGTCTGTATACTTTCGATCTGATTCTATATATTGTAATTGTTAATTCTACTACTTAAATCTTGATCAGTGAATTCTAGGCCGTCTGCTGCCCTCTCCATCATTTTAGCATATTTTTCTATTTCCTCAGAAAAAGTTACAAATTTAGATTGAACGTTATTAAATTTTGCTTCGAAAGCCCGCTGAGCTTCACCTTCCCAGATTTCATTTAATCCCCGGATCAATGCTGCAATATCAGCTAATACGGTATCATTGTCAGTTCTATATGTCCGCACGTCCTTTGCTCTTTCTCTTAGTTCGCTAGGTGTTACTTGAATTAAATCTGCCATTATAATTCCTCCTATATAAAATTTTTACGAAAAGCTTGAGCCAATTTCTGTATCGCTGCGTCTAAACTCTTCTGCCGTCTATGCATAAGCTCGATATATCAAATTTTTACACAAAGCTTGAGCCGATTTCTGTATCGCTGCGTCTAAACTCTTCTGCCGTCTATGCATGAGCTCGATATATCAAATTTTTACACAAA
>NZ_ABEQ01000067.3 GCF_000171335.1 Candidatus Epulonipiscium viviparus | reverse complement strand
AAAGACACCCTGAGCGAGTTCTGATGCACGCTATAAAAGGGATGCTTCCAAAAAATAGTCTAGGTAGAAAGCTTCTTACAAATGTTAGAATATATGCGGGAACTGAGCATAACCACGAAGCACAACAACCTAAAGAACTTAAATTTTAACGGAGGGAGAACAGTCAAATGGCAAAGGTAAAATATTATGGAACTGGTAGAAGAAAAAGCTCTGTTGCACGAGTGTATCTTACACCAGGAAATGGAAAAATTGTAATTAACAAAAGAGAAATGGACGACTATTTTGGGCTTGATACTTTAAAATTAATAGTAAAGCAACCACTGGAACTTACTGGTACAACAATTAAGTTTGATGTTTTAGTAAATGTTCATGGAGGAGGAGTTTCTGGACAAGCTGGAGCGATTCGTCATGGAGTAAGCCGCGCGCTTCTTCAAGCAGATGGTGATTATAGACTTACACTAAAAAAAGCAGGATTCTTAACACGTGACCCTAGAATGAAAGAAAGAAAGAAATACGGGCTCAAAGCGGCAAGACGTGCTCCTCAATTTTCAAAGAGATAATTATTTCAAACCGAGATACTCATTTATTTGGGTATCTTTTTTTTGTGTAAAATTACAAAATACTTAATGGATTTGAGAAATACGAAAACAGCATATGAGATGATAGGCAATGCTCGTAAATCTTGCTTCCGAAATCGCTATAGCAATCCAACTCACTTTGAGTGTAGCATACAACTATCATTGATAGAAATTATCGTTAATGCCAAATGGATAAGAGATGTAATTGTCGGATAAACTAGTATTGCAATTTAATTTGAGAAGGAGACTACTATGGATTATTTAGAATTATTGAAGCAAGCCGAAAAGGCAAAAAAGTTTTCCTATGCTAACTATTCAAATTTTCACGTTGGAGCCGCTCTCATTGGGGCATCGGGGACAGTATACCTAGGAGCTAATGTAGAGGGAGCATCTTATGGAGTCACAACGTGTGCAGAGCGCACAGCATTTTATAAGGCAATTACAGAAGGGGAGCGCAAATTTACTACAATTGCTATCATCAGCGATAGTGACAAGATCATTTACCCGTGTGGAATCTGCCGACAAGTTATGAGTGATTTTGTCGATGACAATTTTGTAATCATTTGTGGGAATAGCAATCTAGAGTATGAAGTATATACTTTTGAACAGCTGATGCCAAAATGTAAGATTCCACTGTAATACATTTACCAAAGAGGTCTATTGGCACAGCTATTTTCGTACTGTAGCCCTCTACCCTAGTATGGCAATACATAAGCGGTTTATATTTTTATTTTTCGTTGGCAGCTAATATTTCTGAAGCGCATCCTGCAGGCCCATTTTTCGTTTTAAATTACATTCGAAGGTAAATTATCAGGCGATGCTGTTATCGTAGCTATTTATGCATTATAGACCTCCTCTGTTGCAACACTACGGGTAGCATTACAGTTAGATGATGAGATCGAAACCCCTTCAGCAAATTCCTCGGCAGCTAATATTTCTGAAGCGCATCCAGTAGGCTCATTTTTCGTTTTAAATTATATTCGAAGGTAAAATATCAGGCGATGCTGTTATCGTAGCTATTTATGCATTATAGGCCTCTTCTGTTGCAACACTACGGGTAGCATTACAGTTAGATGATGAGAATAATTCTTCTTCGGCAGCTGTTATTATGAAAACTCTTCCAGCATCGTAAACCTATTCTGTTGCAACACCATGCTCGGCATTATGGTTAGATGACGAGATCGAAACCCCTCCAGCAAATTCCTTGGCAGCTAATATTTCTAAAACGAATCCTGCAGGCTCATTTTTCGTTTTAAATTATATTCGAAGGTAAAATATCAGGCGATGCTGTTATCGTAGCTTTTTGTGCATTATAGACCTCTTCTGCTGCAACACTACGGGTAGATGACGAGATCGAAACCCCTTCAGCAAATTCCTTGGCAGCTAATATTTTTGAAGCGCATCCTGCAGGCTCATTTTTCGTTTTAAATTATATTCGAAGGAAAATATCAGGCGATACTGTTATCGTAGCTATTTATGCATTATAGGCCTCTTCTGCTGCAACACCATGCTCGGCATTATGGTTAGATGACGAGATCGAAACCCCTCCAGCAAATTCCTTGGCAGCTAATATTTCTAAAACGAATCCTGCAGGCTCATTTTTCGTTTTAAATTATATTCGAAGGTAAAATATCAGACGATGCTGTTATCGTGGCTTTTTGTGCATTATAGACCTCTTCTGCTGCAACACTACGGGTAGCATTACAGTTAGATGATGAGAATAATTCTTCCTCGGCAGCTGTCATTATGAAAACTCTTCCAGCATCGTAAACCTATTTTGTTGCAACACCATGCTCGGCATTATGGTTAGATGATGAGATCGAAACCCCTTCAGCAAATTCCTTGGCAACTAATATTTCTGAAGCGCATCCAGCAGGCTCATTTTTCGTTTTAAATTACATTCGAAGGTAAAATATCAGGCGATGCTGTTATCGTAGCTATTTATGCATCATAGGCCTCTTCTGTTGCAACACCATGCTCGGCATTATGGTTAGATGATGAGATCGAAACCCCTTCAGCAAATTCCTCGGCAGCTAATATTTCTAAAACGAATCCTGCAGGCTCATTTTTCGTTTTAAATTATATTCGAAGAAAATTAATCAGGCGATGCTGTTGTCGTGGCTTTTTGTGCATCATAGGCCTCTTCTGTTGCAACACTACGGGTAGCTGATGAGAATAATTCTTCTTCGGCAGCTGTCATTATGAAAACTCTTCCAGCATCGTAAATCTATTTTGTTGCAACACCATGCTCGGCATTATGGTTAGATGATGAGATCGAAACCCCTTCAGCAAATTCCTCGGCAGCTAATAGTTCTAAAACGAATCCAGCAGGCTCATTTTTCGTTTTAAATTATATTCGAAGGAAAATATCAGGCGATGCTGTTATCGTGGCTTTTTGTGCATCATAGGCCTCTTCTGTTGCAACACTATGCTCGGCATTATGGTTAGATGATGAGATCGAAACCCCTCCAGCAAATTCCTCGGCAGCTAATATTTCTAAAACGAATCCTGCAGGCTCATTTTTCGTTTTAAATTATATTCGAAGGTAAAATATCAGGCGATGCTGTTATCGTAGCTATTTATGCATTATAGGCCTCTTCTGTTGCAACACCATGCTCGGCATTATGGTTAGATGACGAGATCGAAACCCCTCCAGCAAATTCCTCGGCAGCTAATATTTCTAAAACGAATCCTGCAGGCTCATTTTTCGTTTTAAAGTATATTCGAAGGAAAATTATCAGGCGATGCTGTTATCGTAGCTATTTATGCATTATAGACCTCTTCTGCTGCAACACTACGGGCAGCATTACAGTTAGATGATGAGAATAATTCTTCTTCGGCAGCTGTCATTATGAAAACTCCTCCAGCATCGTAAACCTATTCTGTTGCAACACCATGCTCGGCATTATGGTTAGATGACGAGATCGAAACCCCTCCAGCAAATTCCTCGGCAGCTAATATTTTTGAAGCGCATCCAGCAGGCTCATTTTTCGTTTTAAATTATATTCGAAGGAAAATATTAGGCGATGCTGTTATCGTAGCTTTTTGTGCATCATAGGCCTCTTCTGTTGCAACACCATGCTCGGCATTATGGTTAGATGATGAGATCGAAACCCCTCCAGCAAATTCCTCGGCAGCTAATATTTCTACAACGAATCCTGCAGGCTCATTTTTCGTTTTAAATTATATTCGAAGGTAAAATATCAGGCGATACTGTTATCGTGGCTTTTTGTGCATTATAGACCTCTTCTGTTGCAACACTACGGGTAGCATTACAGTTAGATGATTGAGAATAATTCTTCTTCGGCAGCTGTCATTATGAAAACTCCTTCAGCATCATAGGCCTCTTCTGTTGCAACACCATGCTCAGCATTATGGTTAGATGACGAGATCGAAACCCCTCCAGCAAATTCCTTGGCAGCTAATATTTCTGAAGCGCATCCAGTAGGCTCATTTTTCGTTTTAAATTATATTCGAAGGTAAAATATCAGGCGATGCTGTTATCGTAGCTATTTATGCATTATAGGCCTCTTCTGTTGCAACACTACGGGTAGATGAGGAGAATAATTCTTCTTCGGCAGCTGTCATTATGAAAACTCTTCCAGCATCGTAAACCTATTTTGTTGCAACACCATGCTCGGCATTATGGTTAGATGACGAGATCGAAACCCCTTCAGCAAATTCCTCGGCAGCTAATATTTCTAAAACGAATCCTGCAGGCTCATTTTTCGTTTTAAATTATATTCGAAGGTAAAATATCAGGCGATACTGTTATCGTGGCTTTTTGTGCATTATAGACCTCTTCTGCTGCAACACTACGGGTAGATGATGAGATCGAAACCCCTTCAGCAAATTCCTTGGCAGCTAATATTTCTAAAACGAATCCTGCAGGCTCATTTTTCGTTTTAAATTATATTCGAAGGAAAACATCAGGCGATGCTGTTATCGTAGCTTTTTGTGCATTATAGGCCTCTTCTGTTGCAACACTACGGGTAGATGATGAGATCGAAACCTCTCCAGCAAATTCCTCGGCAGCTAATATTTCTGAAGCGCATCCAGTAGGCTCATTTTTCGTTTTAAATTATATTCGAAGTAAAATATCAGGCGATACTGTTATCGTGGCTTTTTGTGCATTATAGACCTCTTCTGCTGCAACACTACGGGTAGCATTACAGTTAGATGATGAGAATAATTCTTCTTCGGCAGCTAGTATTGCATAAATTTGTAACTTTGCATTCTTTATTCGAGTCGAAGTTACTAGTACATTAAATAAGTTTACTCCGAATATAATATACAAAATATTTTTACCGAAAGCGAGGTCTTATATTATGTCGTCCCCAGAAAAAATTAGTATTCCCCAGAAGCTTGTTTTGGGTTTACAGCACGTTCTTGCTATGTTTGGTGCCACCGTTTTAGTCCCTATGCTTACTGGCTTGGATCCAGGTGTCGCAATTTTATCTGCAGGGATTGGAACATTAGTGTTTCACTCTGTTACCAAAGGTATAGTTCCAGTATTCTTAGGTTCCAGCTTTGCATTTATCAGTGCAATCTCTCTTACGCTTAGCCAATTTGGAATTGGTGCGGTAAAAACTGGAATTATGGCAACCGGGCTAGTTTATATTGCGATGGCTATAATCATAAAACATGTTGGAGTAGAAAAAGTTAAATCATTTTTTCCTCCAATTGTTATTGGTCCTATCATTATGGTTATCGGATTACGTTTGAGCCCTACAGCGATTAATATGTTAAAGGTCGATGGAGCTATCAATCCCAATTATGCATTGGTCGCGTCGATAGTAGTCATTACTGTAATGATTGTTTCTATATTTGCCAAGGGATTCTTCAAGATGGTACCAATATTAATTGCCGTTATTATTGGATATGCAGTTGCATTTTTAATGAATATGGTAGATGTATCTGCTGTTGCTGAAGCTAGTTGGTTTGGATTTTCTGATAACGCATTGAGAAGTATTATAACGCTTCCCGACTTTTCTTCTGCAGGACTTACAGCGGCAATTGCGCTTGCTCCTATTGCTTTAGTTGTATTTATAGAGCATATTGGAGATATTACTACTAACGGAGCTGTTGTTGGCAAAAACTTCTTTGAAGATCCCGGAATTCATAAAACACTTATGGGAGATGGTTTAGCAACTATGACTGCGGGGCTTATTGGCGGGCCTGCAAATACTACATACGGAGAAAATACCGGCGTTCTTGCTGTTACTAAAATATATGACCCTTCAATAATTCGCATTGCGGCAATCTTTGCCATTTTGCTTAGCATTTGCGAAAAATTTACCGCTATGGTTCAGCTCATTCCATCGGCTGTTATGGGAGGTGTGAGCATTATATTATTTGGAATGATTTCTGCTGTAGGCGTACGAACTCTTGTAGAAGAGCAATTAGATTTTAAGAACAGTAGAAACTTACTGATTGCCGCAGTTATATTTGTTATTGGCATTGGAGTTACCGATGTTCCTATTACCGAAACTATCACTGTTTCTGGACTGACCCTTGCGGCATTGTTTGGTGTCATTTTAAATAAAGTGCTTCCAGAAAATATTTAATTTATAAAAAACCCTCACCTATGCCATGACYGTAGATGAGGGWTTGAACTATTATTCAGCTATAGAATATTCAGTTATAGAAATTTCAAGTTTGTTCGATATAGTTTCTTTCAATTTTGCTTCAACTGTGATACTTCCCTCTTCTTTGGCTGCTAATATTAGTAATGCATGGCCATTATTGGTCATAATTTTAGGACACTTGTGATCACCCACAAAATACCTTGAGCCGTTATCTACTCCCAATAATACGGCATTTTCGCTGTATATAAACTCAATTTCAGCATCTTCTGCAGTTATCGCGTTACCTGCCTCGTCGTAAAGTTGTGCTATTATATTCACTGCGCTGTCGACGCTCGTATTGATATTGTTTTTATCGCAGCTAATCTTTACTGATGCCGGCTTGCCAGTTGTTACAAGTTTAGTCGTTCCCGCATCGCTTTGTGCTGTTAGTTCTCCTGGTTTATATGGTACGCACCAGCGATATATTCTGTCTTCAAAATCTTTTAAATATAGCGTGGAAATCTTTTCGCCGTTTTGATATAGCGTTACTTCGTCGCAATTCGAATATACTTCTACCAAAATCATATCGCCTTCACTGTAATTATAATGGTCATTTACGTCTTGCCAAACCCATAGGCGTCTATCCCATACATTTATTTGAGGCTTTGCTTTTGGATTATTCGGAGGAATAACTTTTCTATCCACGACTTTTCCATCTTCTATATCGTGCAGAGATTTTTCTAAAACTTGAGTCATCATATGCGTATACGGTTTGTCTTGCCACAAAGTTTTAAACATGTGATATGACCCTTTTGGAAATCCCGCTACATCTATCAGCCCTGCTATATTTGATTTAAGTGGCCACGGACCTCTTTTTCCAGCTTCTCCCATATATTCTATGCCCGTCCACAAAAAGATACCTGCAATATATTCATTATCCAGAACTGCTTTCCATTCATGCCATTGGCAAACATTCTCTGTCCCCATAATAGGCTTGTCGGGATAGCATCTGTGACATCTATCATACATTACTCGTCTGTAACTGAAGCCAACCATATCAAGAGCATCTGTATATCCTGACTCATAGCTAGCAGACGGCAAAATACAATTTGCGATTACTGGCCTTGTTGTATCTAGCTCTTTTGTCCAATCTGCCAATTTTTTCGCCGTATCTGCTATTTCATATTGCTCTCTTGGGATTTCTGCCATTCTACGTCTAATTTCATCTATCGAATATGGTGGCTCAGTAAAGAAGTATCCACCCGCGGCATCTGCGCCAAAGTATCCTGTTGCCGCATTATATTTAGGATACGTCCACTCGATCTCATTTCCAATGCTCCATTGCACGATAGATGGGCTATTATAATCGCGTCTAATTATATTTTGCAGGTCATCTTTTGCGTAATCTCTAAAGTACTCTGTATTACCCATAGTAATATAGCTTACCGATTTTTCTCCTGCATTATGCTTTTTATCTTTGGGGTTATCCCACTCATCAAAAAATTCCTCTTGCACTAGCAATCCCATTTCGTCGCATAGCTCAATAAACTCTCTCGAAGCGGGGTTGTGAGCCGTCCTTATTGCATTCACTCCTGCAGCAATCAAAATTTCAAATCTGCGTCTCCATACATCTTTTGGCACTGCAGCTCCCACAGCTCCAGCGTCATGATGCAAGCAAACACCTTTAATATACTCATGACGTCCATTTATGAAAAATCCTTTGTCTACTGTAAACTCAAAATCTCGTATTCCAAATTTTGTGGCAGTAGTTTGAATAGACTTTCCATCAACCACTAGTTCTGTTACCGCTGTATATAGTTGGCCTTGRTATATATCCCATAGTAATGGATTAGTGATCGTAATTTTCTGTGTTACCTCTTTGGATTCATTTAGATAAAACCCTTTTGAATTGATTGCAACTATTTTTCCTGTAGGATCAATAATTTCTTGTACTATAGTTACATTTTGGGGAGTTGACTCGTTTTTTAGTTGTGTACTGATCGTCACTACTGCAGATTCTTYAGAGACTGCAGCTGTATTAATTCTGGTTCCAAATACTGGAATATACATTTTTTCAAAGATATGCAGCTGAACTTTTCTATAAATTCCACCACCTGGATACCAGCGACTATTTTGATATCTTGAATGATCCACTTTGACCGATAACACATTTTCTTCTTTCACATAATCRCTAATATCAATTAAAACAGGTACATAACCAAATGGTTGAAATTTTACAAATTTTTCATTAATGTAAATATTGGAGCGATTATAAATTCCATCAAAGCAAACAAAGATTTTTTTATCTCGATAATTTCCGTCCAGGCTAAAATGCTTTCTATACCAGCCAATTCCTCCAACTAAATAGCCAGTTGCCGCATCTCCCTCAGTTTCACTATACGGTTGTTCTATACTAAAATCATGGGGCAAGTCTACTGTTTTAAATTCTGTTTCATCTAAACTAATTAGTTGACCATAGATATCTTCACTCATTTTTGGCTTTAACTGCTTTGTATTAAGTCTAAACTTCCAATTTCGATTAAAATCCTGCATCGTATTGCACCCTTTCCATATTTAGATATTAGCATTATATATTAAGTTGACATGCAATACTAGGATCTTCAAAATGTTTTATAATTTAGGTGGTAAATATATCCTCAGTTGTTTTGTTATAACGCTAATATTCAAAGGAAAATCTGGACCTACTTCGCCATCAATATCTGTTATAAATTTACTTTCTGGATTTTTACAAGTAATCCTTGCGTGTTTCAGCTTAATATAATCGATTTTATCGTCTTCTAAATGCTCACCTTGCAATACTTTGAGAAATAGCAATGGCACATCAAAAAAATCCACTTCTTTTATCCCTACCAAATCGAAATACCCATCTTCGATATCCGCATCCTTTGCCATTTTGCTAAATCCACCTGCACCTTTACCGTTAAAAATTAACACTAGTACATATTTATTGGTTAAAACTTTATTATCATGCTCAATTATTAAGTCCATCGCATCATAGTTTTGAAGTTCTTCTATGCCTTTAACATAATAGGCAATTTTTCCCAAGTTTTTCTTCAGTACTAGATCTATCTCATGAGATACCCCGCTAAAAAGTCCCATATTGCAAACATTGATAAAATATTTATCGTTTACCTGTCCGACATCAACAAATCTCAGCTCACCTTTTGCTATCAAATTAATGGCATCGTCTATCGTATTAGGAATCATTGCCGTATTTGCAAAATCATTCGCAGTACCTAAAGGTAAAATTGCAAGAGGAGCATAGATCTTTTTTTTCATCATGCCGTTAATGCATTCGTTAATTGTTCCATCACCACCAGATATCATAATTAAATCAAAATCTTCTGGTAAAACTTTATCTAAAATATGTTTTTCTATTGCACCTTTAAATTCACTTCTATAAATCGTTAAAACATAACCTAATTTCTGAATTTTCTCAGTGATATAATCAACTTGATTTAATATTTTTCTATTACCAGCTTTAGGATTGTATAGTAAAATTGCTCTTTTCATTTGAATTTTCCTTTCTATTGCTCTAAAATTACAATAGCTTGGCTTCCCATCTGTTCCCAAGACTCCTTAAAATTTTTTAAATTTATTCTCCGATTAGCAAAACTAGAAAGCGGATCATTTATATAAATATAATTATCATTAAACCCTGTTATAACAACAGAATGCATCTTATATGTTATTGCTACCTGACCTGTTGGAGTATCCCATACTTCAAAATCACTATTTGGCAATTTTTTGAAATCAGTGTTTGCAATAACCCACACGGGATATCCACGAGTAATAAACTGTAAAACAAGCTCAAAATTTGTATCTGTTAAATTTATTGCGCTATCTCCAACATAACTATATGCAAGGTCAAATATAGGTTCATGATATACGCCTAGGCCGTGATTTTTAAAGCTATACATATCGCCTACAAATCCATCGTTTGGATTTCCAAAAAATACTGTACCATTTTCATTTTTTTTAAATTGAGTTAAATCTTTTTTTATTTCTAATGCGAGGTGCATCTTGTCCACATCTATATCGTTATAATTTAAAACCATTGCCAAAGAAGTCACTTCACAGCCTCGAGGCAACTCTGGCATTTGTTTAATATGGGGTACTGTAAGATATACATCTTTTTCGAAGGAAAAATTGTTTTCCCATATAATTTTCTCATTACCCTTATAATATATCCTGTTTTTGTTATTTTTAATAGCATAMGCATAAGCAGAATTAAAATTTTTAAAATCTAAGACTTGACTATTATTCAAAATAATATAAGGTTCAAATGTATTATGTACCCAAACTCCTGTACTATTATCAATAACAATAGCACGGGACTTAGTTTTAGTATTGTCTATAGCAAGTTGTAAATTACTATACTCACCTAAATTGGTATTTCCTTGCATAACAGAATAATTTTTCATTGCAGTTTCTGTAACTGGCTGAGTGAGAATTTGATGAAACGAAGGAACTTCATTGAAGATATTATGAATTACCATAACATCTTCTAAAGATAAAATTTCTGTTAAATACCAAATTAATGCACAATTAATTATTATTAAGGTTAGCATAAAATTTCTCAGTATTTTCATAAAATTCTTACTCCTTTGGAGGTTCTAAAACTTCAACTACTATTTCAGCTTCTATTAACTCATTTGTTATATTATCTAAAATTTCATTTGGTAATTTTTCGATGACTTCTTCTTGTAATTCCTCCAATTCCTCTAATTCCTCTAATTCTTCTAATTCTTCTGATTCTTCTATAAATTCGGCTACTTTTTCCATACATACTACGTGTATGCCATCGGTTAAGTTAATTAACTTGACTCCTTTAGCGTATCTACCTAAGCTTGAAATCTGACTTACTTTAATTCTTATAATCACGCCTTCGGATGTTATCATCAAAAGTCCATTTGAATCTGAAACAGAAGTAATAGCAACTACATCACCTGTTTTGTCATCCACTTTGTAAATAATAAGGCCTTTTCCGCCTCTTCTTTGAGATTTAAACTCATCGATCCTGGTTCTTTTGCCTATTCCATTTTTAGTTGCAATAAGAATTTGTTCACCCTCTTTTGGAATAGTCGCACTAATTACATAGTCCTCTTTTGAAAGATTAATGGCTCTAACACCTTTTGCTGTTCTACCAGTTGGTCTAATATTCTTACCCTCAAACATTATACCTAAACCTTTTTTAGTTGCAATGATAATTTTATCTTGATCGGTTGTTTCATATACGCCTACTAATTCGTCAGCATCTTGCATGGTAAGAGCAATTATTCCACCTTTTTTGATATTATTAAAAGCAGTGATGTTGGTTTTTTTAATTAACCCCTTTTTGGTTATCATTGTAAGATAGCGTTCATGCTCATTTTGTTTTACAGGAAATACCGCACTAATTTTTTCATCAACATTTAGATGCAGTAAATTTACAATAGCAAGCCCTCTTGCAGTTCTACTAGCTTCAGGAATTTTATACGCTTTAATTTTATAAGCACGACCTTTATTAGTAAAAAACATTATAAAATCTAAATTGCTAGTTGTAAATAATTTTTCTATAAAATCTTCTTCTATCGTGTTAACCCCTATAACACCTCTACCACCTCTTTTTTGTTCTTTGTAGGTAACTAAAGGRATTCTTTTTATATAACCAAAATGAGTGATTGTTACGACTACCTCTTCTTCATCTATCAAGTCTTCGATATCAATTTCATCATCTAATAAACTAAGCTCCGACCTTCTAGGATCAGTAAATTTTTCACGAACGACGATTAACTCTTCTTTAATCACTTTTAGTAATTGATCTTCATGTTCTAGCAATGATTTAAGATARGCAATTTTATCYCTTAGCTCGTTAAATTCCTGGGTTAATTTGTCATGTTCTAACCCCGTTAATACTCTCAGTCTCATATCCATAATTGCTTGTGCTTGAATTTCTGATAATCCAATTTTTTCTATCAACTTCTCTTTTGCCTCAGCAACTGTTTTAGAATTTCTAATTAAATTTATAACTAAATCTATTTTATCTGCACCTAAAACAATTAAAAAGCCTTCTATGATGTGAGCTCTAGCTTGAGCCTTATCCAATTCAAACTCTGTTCGTCTTGTAATAACTTGTTTTTGATGATCCAGATAAGCTTCTAACATTTCTTTTAAGTTAAATACGTGAGGTTCACCATTAATTAAAGCAAGCATGTTGATACTAAATGTATCTTGAAGTTGGCTAAATTTATATAATTGATTTAAGATTATATTAGCATTTACATCACGCCTTAATTCAATTACAATCCTCATACCGTCTCTATCTGATTCATCTCTTATTCCAGTTATTCCATCAACTTTTTTTAATTTGACTAATTCGGCAATTTTCTCTATTAACTTTGATTTATTTACTTGATAAGGGATTTCTGTAATGATGATTGCAGTCTTACCCGCTGACATTTCTTCAATTTCAGTCTTGGCTCGAATTTTTACTTTGCCTTTACCGGTTCTATATGCTTGTTCTATACCATATCTCCCTAATATTTGTCCTCCCGTTGGAAAATCTGGTCCTACTACAATCTCCATTAAGTCTTCRATTTCAGTTTCTTTTTTCTCATTAGTCTCGTTRTCACCAGTATAGTTGTCAATTATTTTAATGACAGCRTCTATAACTTCTCCCATATTGTGAGGAGGAATATTGGTTGCCATTCCTACAGCTATCCCAGATGATCCATTTACTAGTAAGTTAGGATATCTAGCTGGCAATACAGTAGGTTCTTCTATAGATTCATCAAAATTAGGTCTAAAATCAACTGTTTCTTTGTCTATATCACTTAGCATATACATTGTTAGCTTGCTCATTCTAGCCTCTGTATAACGCATTGCTGCAGCTGAATCACCATCTACATTACCAAAATTTCCGTGTCCATCTACTAGAGGATATCTAGTATTAAAATTCTGTGCCAATCTAACCATGGCGTCGTATATGGACGCATCTCCGTGAGGATGGTATTTACCCATCGTATCGCCTACTATACGTGCCGATTTTCTATATTGTTTATCAGGAGATAAATTAAGTTCATCCATAGCATATAAAATTCGTCTATGAACTGGCTTTAAGCCATCCCTAACATCTGGTAATGCGCGTGCAACAATTACGCTCATAGCATAATCGATATAACAGTTTTTCATTTCGTCCTTAATATCAACAGGAATAATTTTATCAAATTCTGTATTTTTCATTTTTCACCTCCATTTCCAACTTAGATATCTAAGTTCTTTACTAATTTTGCATATTCTTTAATAAATTCTCTTCGTGGCTCGACTTTATCTCCCATAAGAGCCGTAAAAATTTCATCAGCTTCAACGGCATCTTCAATATTAACTTTAACCAAGGTTCTGGTTGCGGGATTCATAGTTGTATCCCATAATTGATCAGGATTCATCTCTCCTAATCCCTTATAGCGTTGCATACGTGTTATTCCGTTTCTACCAATTTCTGTCAAAATCAATTCTAATTCACGATCATTATACGCATAGTGCTTTTTTTTATTTTTTTCTACGAGATATAGTGGAGGCTGTGCGATATAAATAAATCCTCCAGTAATCAATTCTCTATAAAATCTATAGAAGAACGTAAGAAGTAATGTTCTAATATGAGCACCATCGACATCTGCATCGGTCATCAAAATAATTTTATGATATCTTAATTTCTCAATATTTAAATCTTCATTGATGCCTGCTCCAAAGGCCGTAATCATATTTCTAATTTCTTCGCTTGCGAGCATTTTATCTAATCTTGCTTTTTCCACATTTAGGATTTTACCTCGCAATGGTAATATAGCTTGATTTTGTCGTGATCGTGCGCTTTTAGCAGATCCTCCCGCTGAGTCTCCCTCAACGATATATATTTCACATTTTTTAGGATCGCGTTCTGAGCAATCAGCAAGCTTACCAGGTAACGTTGAATTTTCTAAAACATTTTTTCTTCGGGTTAAATCACGAGCTTTTCTAGCCGCATCTCTTGCATGTGATGCCATAGTGGCTTTTTGAATAATGATTTTTGCTATCGTAGGATTTTGTTCCAAAAATATCATAAATTTTTCAGAAACAATGTTATCTACAATAGTCCTTACATTTGTGTTGACTAGTTTAGTCTTAGTTTGACCTTCAAATTTAGGTTCACTGATTTTTATACTAATTACCCCTGTAATGCCTTCTCTTATGTCTTCACCAGATAAACTTTTGTCATTATCTTTTAAAATTTTCATTTTTTTTGCATAATCGTTTACAGTTTTTGTAAGCGCATTTTTAAATCCTGATAAATGTGTCCCCCCCTCTATAGTATTTATGTTATTAGCGAAACTAAATATGTTCTCGTTATAGCCATCATTATGACAAAAAGCCACTTCTATCGAAACATCATCTTTTTCTCCTTCGCAATAAAAAATGTTTTCGTAAATTGGAGTTTTATTTTTATTCAAAAACAAAACAAACTCCGATACACCACCCTCGTAATGAAATATCTTCTCTAATTTAGGTTCAACCCGTTCATCTATTAATTTTATTTTAAGCCCCTTAGTTAAAAAAGCAGTTTCTTGAAAACGCTTTTTTAAAATTGCAAAGTCATATACGGTTTCTTCAAAAATTGTTTCGTCAGGAAGAAAATGAACAAATGTTCCGGTTTGATCTGTAGTCCCTATAGGATGTAAGGACTCTACAACATGACCTTTTTTAAATTTTTGTTCATAAATTTTCCCATGCTGATAAACTCTGGAAATAAGCCAAGATGATAAAGCATTTACAACTGAAGCACCTACTCCGTGTAATCCTCCTGAAACCTTATATCCACCACCTCCAAATTTTCCACCAGCGTGTAGAATTGTAAAGACGACTTCTGCTGCTGAAATTCCCTTATCTTTGTGGATACCAACAGGAATTCCTCGTCCATTATCTAAAACAGAAATTGAATTGTCTTTGTGAATCGTCACAGTAACCTTATCACAAAATCCTGCTAAAGCTTCATCAACAGCGTTATCTACTATTTCGTAAACAAGGTGGTGAAGACCTTTAGCTGACGTGCTCCCAATATACATATCTGGTCTTTTACGTACGGCTTCTAAGCCCTCTAGTATTTGGATTTGACTTTCGTCGTAAATATTATTAGACATAAAAAGATCTCACTCCTTTGAAATTTTATAAATTTTTTATAATTTTTTTTATAATCATGGTATTATAACATGTTTTTCTAATTTTTGCAAATTATATTTGCTTTTTCAACAATAAATACTTTTATACTGTCATTCCAAGTAAATAAATTTGGATCAACTCCTGTACATGTTATCATAGTTTGAAGATTATTGATATATTTAAATAAATATTTTTGTCTATTTATATCGAGTTCTGATAAAATATCGTCCAAAAGTAATATAGGGGTCTCACCTGTTATCTCAGTTATTATATCTATTTGTGCGAATTTTATACTTAAAATACAAGTTCTTTGTTGTCCTTGAGAACCAAAAAGTTTAAGTGAATGATCATTCATCAAAAAATTAATATCATCCCTGTGTGGTCCACTATTTGTAGTTTTGGTTCTTATATCCCTATCTCTATTAAATTTGAGTCTACTTTTAAAAATATTTATATCCACATTAGGTTCGTATATTAGTTTTAGATGTTCTTTGCCACCTGAGAGTTCTAAGTGTATTGCTGCTGCTTTTGTATTTAGATTTTCAATAAATTCTGATCTTTTGTAAAAAATTTTTTTTGCATACTTGTAAAGATTTTCATCTAAGATATCTAAAAATTCATAATTAATATTATTAACATTTTGCTTTAAATAACAATTACGTTGTTTTAAAATTTTATGATAACTACTAAGTTGGCTAACATACATACTATCCAATTGACATAATTCAATATCTATAAAGCGTCTACGATCCTTTGGACTTTTTTTTATAAGATCTAAATTCTCAGGTGCAAAAAATACAACATTTAAAACTCCAAATAGTTTGGTTAATTTATTTATGGGTAACTTATTAACTAAAACAGACTTATATCTTTTGGAAATTATAAAATCTATTGTTGATAAAGAATATTGTTTTGTCAACATAAGATTTACTAATGCATTTTCACTATCCCATTTAATAACTTCTTTTTCGGAAGTAGTACGATGTGAGCGAGCCGTAGCACATAAATAAATAGCCTCTAATACATTTGTTTTGCCTTGGGCATTATCTCCAAAAAAGATATTTATACCCTTGCTTAAAGATAAACTTAAGTGTTGATAATTTCTAAAATTGGTTAAACTTAAAGTTGAAATATACATATGTTTGTCAAATTATATTTAATACCTTTCCGTCAAATTCAATTATATCACCCACTCGTATTTTTTTCCCTCGTTGGATACATATAGTGTTATTTACTTTAACTAATTCGTTTTGAATAACAGCTTTGGCTATCCCACCTGTTTCGACAAGTCCAGAAAATTTTAACAATGAGTCTAATTTTATAAATTCAGTAGTAATTTTTATTGTATTCATAATTTCTCCTTTGATCTTTTAAAGATCAGTTTATTTGATTAATCATTAACTCTAATGGGTAATACTAGATACCTATATTTATCACTGTTAATAGGCATAATTACAGCTGGAGCTGTTTTAGATAAAAAGTTTATACATATTTCGTCATCTTCAATATTTTTCAATGCATCGATGAGATATCGAGGGTTAAAAGCAATTTTTAAAGGCATTCCTGTTAGTATAATATCTATCTCTTCTAACGAATTTCCTATATCGGTATTTGAAGTGATTATGAGAGTGTCCTGAGTAATATTAAATCTAATTGGGTTTTTACCGCCCTCTTTTGACATAAGTGCAGATCTTTCAATGCTCATCAAGAATTCATTACGATTAACTATGATCTTAGTCTCAAAATCATTTGAGAAGATATCTTTGTATCTTAAAAATTCACCTTCCAGTAGYCTAGATACTATGGTAGTGTCAATTAGATTAAATAAAATATGATTTTCACCAAAACAGATTGTTACTTCATCGTTATTTTCGTTACTTAAAATTTTTGTTATCTCCATTAATGTTTTTGCAGGAATAACTTTTTCAATACTTAAATTTTTGTTATTTAAAGAAATTGTTCTAAAGGCTATYCTAAATCCATCTATAGCTACTAAACTCAGTTGCCCATTTTCGACTTCAAATTTTTCTCCGGTTAGTGTAGGCCTACTTTCTTCTTGAGCAACAGAAAAAATGGTTTGCTTTATTAAGTTTTTTAATTCTAATTGACTAATTGTAAGACTTTGCTTAAGAGATACGTCTGGTAAAGTTGGAAAATGACTTGTATCGAGAGTTTGTAAAGTAAATCTAGATTTCCCACTTGTAATAGTGATTTGAGTTTCATTGATAGTTGCCATTTTTATGTCACCTTGTGGCATTTTCTTTATTATCTCAGAAAATAGTTTTGCGTCAATAGCTATTTTTCCATTTTCTAAAATTTCACCCTCGATTGTTTTTTCTATGCCCATTTCTAAATTGTTGCCCATTAACGTTAGCGTCGTGTTTGTAGCGGTAATTAAGATACATTCTAGTAAAGGATTTGTGCTTCTTGTGGCGCAGGCTTTGATAACTATATTTATAGCTTGCGCTAAAATATTTTGATTGCATATAAATTTCATTTTGTTATTAATTTCCTTTCGGTTATAAATTTTCGGATTATAAATTTTTTTGCATCGTTTTTGCATCGTTTTTKCATCGTTTTGTGGATAACTTTTTCTAACTGAATTTTTTTCCCTTTTTATATATATATTATTGACTAGTAGTAATAGGGGAAGCGAAAATCTGTGGATAACTATGTCTAGCCCTTGATAGTCAACGATCTAGCCTGTGGATAACTCTGTGGATAACTTGTGGATAACTTTAAAAACCTGTGGATAACTTTTTTGTATGGGTACAATTTTTGCCTTACCTGTGGATAAGATACAAAATGCCTGTGGATAACTTTTTTTCAAAAAAATATGTGCACTATTTATCAATTTTGAATGCAAAAAAAGACAATTTCTTGGTAAATTATTATATAATGAAAATTTTAAAATAATTTTTTGA
>NZ_ABEQ01000068.3 GCF_000171335.1 Candidatus Epulonipiscium viviparus | reverse complement strand
TGTGGTTATATAAAAATTTTGGGAGGTGATGTTGTGGAAATTAGAAAGAAGGATGTATTAAAATCTACATTATTTCAATATCTTATGCTATATACAATTTTATTCTTCATTTTTATTATTGGAAATCGAATTATCTATGATCGATTGATTAAAGAAGACATACTAAAACAAGTACACGATAATAATTACCACGAGGTCATTAATCTGCAAAATGTAATAGAGACGCAGCTAAATCAGCTGCAACAAATTAATAATTCTATAGTCGAGGGCGTATCTGCCGTTTTGCTAGGGCTTGAGAATAGCAATGCAAATCGATACGCTTTGTTAAAAGAGCTCTCGATAAAGCAAAAGGAAAATTTTTTGATAGAGGATATCATATTTATAGATAATCGAAATACTCAGGCGCTATCTAATGTTTATGCCGCGCGCATAGAAAATGGTGAGTATATTATTACTGTGCCCGAGGGAGAAGATATCGTTTTAAGCAAACAGCAGATGAGCCCAAATCAGGTTTTGGATATATTTAGCGTACAAAATCATCTATTTGTGGCTCCAAGCACGGTATCGAATAATTATAAAGTGATTTTTGCTATAGATCCAGAGGAGCTACAACGCTACTTTGCGTTAGAGAATGAATTTGATCGAATAGGGCTCGTCAATGCCGTAACTGACGAAGTCTTATTTAGTGTGGGCGCAGAAGAAGCGGAAGGAGAGTATTTGTACTTTGGCGGAAATGGGCTCTATGACGTTTTTGCTGCAACTACTAATAGCAGACTGTTGGAAACGCAAAAAGATATATTTAGGCAGATTAATCTCACCTTGCTATGTTTTGGAGGAATAACTCTGCTCTTTCTTGGCTATATATTTAGRGCAACATACTTGCCGCTATATAAATTRACGAGAAAAATTTCGAATCAAGATTTGAAGCATAAAAATTATTTGGACATTATTGATGAGGTTATAGAGTCGGAGCAGACAGATAAGGTACGGCTTAAATATAAAATTGAAGCGTATAAGACGGCTATGCAACATTACATTTTGGGCAACATTGTGCAAAAAGAAGAGCTATATTATAACAATGAAGAGCAAATCGAGCGGTTGTTTGATAAGTCTATAGCGCATACATTCTTTATTGCAAACGTTTTTAAGATCACGACGTCAAATCAGATTTTGAATTATTTGACAGAAAGCTTGGGGGCGGACAATATCTGCTTTAGAATAGATAACACGATGCACAACCAGATGTTTCTGATAGATTTTACTACTGATATACAAGAGAAAAATGCGGTGATGCTAAATTTACTAGAAGAAGTCTGTCAACTGTTTGAATGTAAGATTGCAATTAGTTGCGGTTCAAGTGAGTATAACGACATGACCAGCCTTTTTGCAAGCGTTAAGATGATAACTCCGGATTTGTTTTCTAGAAACCAGGTGATGCAGTTTGATGAGAAGAAAAAGAAGAAGATGAATCCGCTGGGATATGAAATCTTGTCAAAATTGGAGATATTATTTGAGACAAAAAATTTTGCAGAAATAAGGACAACCTTAGGTTCGCTACTGCAGATGCTGGATCAGAAAGAGTTGCCAGAGTTTTATAGCAAATGTATGCTAACAGAAGTAACGACGATAATCTTTAAGAGCATATATAAGGAAGGCGTAAGTTATGAGCAGTATAAGGATAATTATGTGATTTTACTAGAATTGGTGCGCCACGGAGAGTATGAGCTGACCAAGGAACAAATAAAAACGCTCCTATATGATATAGTAGGCAAACTAGAGAACGAAAATACTGCGATTATCATAAGTGTGGAGAGTATTAATAATTATGTGAAGGCAAATTATCATGATAGTAATTTTTCGATCTCTGCTTTTGCGGCAGAGCTGGCAGTGACAAGTGCATACCTAAGCTATGTCTATAAAAAAAGTGCCGGGATAAATCTGTCCGAATATGTATGGCAAGTTCGTAAGGAAAAGATGGTGGAGCTCCTTAGGGAAACATCGATGACTATAGAAGAAATTAGTGCAAAAGTAGGGTATGACAATGTCTCGAGTTTGAGACGAAAACTTAAAGCTGATACTGGAAAAACTCCAAGTCAAATTAGAAAAGAAAAATAAAAAATCGGGATACATTATTTAAAATTTGGTTAAATAGTGTATCTTTTTTTTGTGTTATCTCCCGAAACACTCTATTTTTAACCAAAATACAAAAACTGTTTCTTGTAAACATATCGAGATTCTATATAATAAAAATTACAAATAGCGAGGGGGAAAATATATGAATGAAGTAAAATTGAGTTTAAAATCGAAAGCATCTAAAAAATGCAATAAGCAAAAATACAATAAGCATTGGAAAAAACAATTTAAAGAAAGTATACCTTTATATATGATTATGGCTGTGCCGCTACTTTTCTTTATAGTAATTCGATACGTTCCGATGTATGGCTTGCAAATAGCGTTCAAAGATTATCGGGCAATAGATGGGATATGGGGCAGCGCGTGGACTGGAATGGAAAATATAATGCGATTTGTAAGTAGCTATAACTTTTGGGATATCATAAAAAATACAATTACGCTAAGTTTATATCAGTTGATAGTGGCATTTCCTCTGGCTATATGTTTTGCATTAGTTTTGAACTCGGCCAGAAACGGAAAATTTAAAAAAATGGTACAGCTGATTACATACGCACCACACTTCATTTCGGTAGTGGTGATGTGCGGAATCATTTTACAATTGTTGGCCCCGAGAACGGGATTAATCAATATAGGAATTGAGGCACTGGGTTTTGAACAAAAAGATTTTATAGGGATGCCAGAAATGTTCTCTTCTATATATGTATGGAGCGGTGTATGGCAAAACGTAGGCTGGGGAACGATTATATATTTATCTGCACTAAGCAGCATCGATACAGAGCTGTATGAAGCTGCAGCGATTGATGGGGCATCCAAGTTTAATATCGTGAGGCATATAGATCTAATGGGAATATTGCCTATGATTATAACAATGTTAATAATGGACGTGGGGCGCTTACTACAAGTTGGATTCCAAAAGATTTTGCTATTACAAAATGGCATGAATATATCAAATTCAGAAGTAATTCAAACGTATGCGTATAARATAGGWTTAGCGGCGCAGATACCAAATTTTTCATATTCTGCTGCGATTGGATTATTTACAAGTGTAATAAATTTTATCCTGTTAGTAACGGTAAATAAGATAGCCAAAAAAGTTGGCAATAGTTCGTTGTGGTAGAAAGGGGGAAATAGAATGAATAGTTTTTCGAGCATTTTTAAAAAGGGATTAAGTTTTGAAGACAGAGTTTTTGTATTTATGGTCTATTTTATTATGCTATGCGCGGCAGTGGTGGCGATATAYCCGTTGATATATGTAGTGAGCGCGTCGTTTAGTTCGCCAGATGCGGTATCCAACGGCCAAGTAATTTTTTTGCCAGTGGACTTTTCGCTTGAAGCATATAAAGCAGTTTTTGAGTATAAAGACATCTGGAGTGGCTATGCAAATACAATATTTATTGCAATAACAGGAACTGTTCTAAACGTATTTTTAACGCTGATGATAGCATACCCAATTTCTCGAAAAAGTTTGTTTGGGAGAAAACAAATCACGTTTCTCCTAACATTCACAATGATGTTTAGCGCAGGAATGATACCAACCTATTTACTGATGCAAAACTTGGGGTTGGTAGGATCAAGAATGGCTGTAATTATTTTGGGGCTGTTGCCAGTAAGAAACGTAATTTTGGCAAGAACATTTTATATGCAAACTATAGGCTCGGAGTTGATYGAAGCGGCAAAAATTGACGGTGCAACAGAGTATAAAATTATGTGGCAAATTATTATGCCGTTGTCTAAATCGATTTTGGCAGTTATAGCATTATTTACGTTTGTGGACTATTGGAATGAGTTTTTCAACAGCCTAATTTATCTAAATGAYAGCTCAAAATATCCACTGCAACTAGTTTTAAGAGAAATACTAACGTTAAATACAATCGATCCGTCTGTAATGCCGTTGGATCCAGAAACAATGAACGCAGTACAGGGGATGTCAGAGCTTCTCAAGTATGCAATTATAGTGGTATCAAGCGTGCCAGTAATGTGTTTATTCCCATTTGCGCAAAAATATTTTGTTCGAGGSGTAATGACTGGAGCGGTAAAAGGTTAAGTGATTTAGCGAAACGATAGAAATGGAGATGATTATTATGAAGAGAAAATTATTAGTTGGATTGAGTATGGTTATGCTATTATCATTTGCGGGGTGTTCTGGAGAATCTGGAGAAGAAGAAAAGAGCGAGCAGATTACAATTATGAATATCGATGAAAACGTGAATCCTGCAGGGGTGTTTCCTATAGTAAAGGAGCCGATTACRCTGAAAATTATGGTTGCACAGCAAGCAACAGTGGAAGATATTACCACAAATGCATTTACGAAACATCTGGAGGAGAARACGGGCATAAATATCGAGTGGCAAGTGGTCTCTCAAACTAGTGCGGGAGAAAAATTGAATGTTATGCTTGCAACAGGGAGCGAGTTGCCAGACATTTTCTTGGGGTTTGATGTTAATATGTCGCAGCAGATGGTTTTTGGAAAAGATCAGGGCTTGTTTGTAAATATTGAGCCCTATCTTGAAGAGTATGCGCCAAATATAGTAGATGTATTTGACTCGTCAGAGATATTTGARGCAGTATCAAAAACTCCGGATGATCAATTGTATGCTATCTCGGGTATAGAAGAAACCTATCACGTTAAGTTTCAAGAAAAGGCTTGGATTAGAGAAGATTATCTCGAAGCATTAGATATGGAATTGCCGGTAACAACAGATGATTTTAAGGAGCTATTAATCGCAATAAGAGATAATGACCCCAATGGCAATGGGAAGAAAGATGAGATTCCGTTTGTGGGGGCCGCAACTGGGTGGTCAACTAATGTATTGCCATTTGTGATGTCGGCGTTTATTCCATACTATGAATTTGATGGAAATATAGCAGAAGAAATCTCGTTTACAGTGGTGGATGGCAAAATCGAAGTTGCTTTCGACAAAGATGCGTATAAGCAAGGATTGCAGTATATGAATGAGTTAGTAGAAGAGGGAYTGCTAGACCCAGTTTCATTTACGCAAGATCAGAAGCAATTGAAAACGCTAACAGGAAACGAAGCGAATTATGTGGGAGTGATTACTGCGGGAGCACCTGGAGCAGGTGTAAATGGAGTGGAAAATCAGATGGAGTGGACGGCACTTGCGCCGTTGGAGGGGCCAAGCGGAGAGAAGTATACGAGATATGTGCCTCTATCGCCGATGCTAGGGCGCTATATCATAACGCACGAGTGTACAAATGTTGCGGCAGCGGTGAGGTTAGCAGACTATCTGATGTCAAAGCAAGGGACGTTAGAATCTTCGATGGGAAAAGAAGGTGTGGATTGGAAGTATAATAACGATCCGGCAAAACTTGGATTAAACGGTCAGATGGCTGTGTATGAGAGAATTAACTCATTTGGGAAAGTGCAAAATGAAAATTGGGCAAAAATWGCGCCTCTAAATCTTATGGATGACTTTAGAAATGGGCARATGGCAATCGGGGGTGATTTAGATATAGAGCAAAAGTTATATGATGAATCGAAGGAAAAGTATGCACCAGCGAATGAAGAAAGGTTTTTGCTTCCTGTTGCAATAAGCGAGGATGATATGAATGAGTTTGTGGATATAACAGCAGGATTAGAAACATATTTGTCGCAAGTAATTCCGGAATTTATAATGGGAACGCGAGAATTTGATAAGTGGGATGACCATATTAAAATGATAGAGAATATGGGTGTTGACAGATTAGAGGAAATCATAAATGAATCGTATAAAGCGCAGTATGGCGATATCGGAATAAAATAAGCGAACAGATAATTTGGTTAGTTAAAGGAACTAAGTTTTATAGTTAAAGTAGAAAGGTTAATTGGTTAAATTAACCAATTGTTGCTACTTAAAGTAAATTCTAGGCTGGTTAAAGCAGCTAAGTTTTATACTTAAAGTAGAAGGTTTAGATATAGAGCAAAAGCTATATGATGAATCGAAGGAAAAGCATGCATCAGCGAATGAAGAAAAGTTTTTACTTCCTGCTGCAATAAGCGAGGATGATATGAATGAGTTCGTGGATATAACAGCAGGATTAGAAACATATTTGAAAATTTGATAAGTGGGATGACCATATTAAAATATGGGTGTTGATAGATTAGAGGAAATCATAAATGAATCGTATAAAGCGCAGTATGGCGATGTCGGAATAAAATAAGCGAACAGATAATTTGGTTAGTTAAAGGAACTAAGTTTTATAGTTAAAGTAGAAAGGTTAATTGGTTAAATTAACCAATTGTTGCGACTTAAAGTAAATTCTAGGCTGGTTAAAGCAGCTAAGTTTTATAGTTAAAGTAGAAGGTTTAGATATAGAGCAAAAGCTATATGATGAATCGAAGGAAAAGCATGCATCAGCGAATGAAGAAAGGTTTTTGCTTCCTGCTGCAATAAGTGAGGATGATATGAATGAGTTCGTGGATATAACAGCAGGATTAGAAACATATTTGAAAATTTGATAAGTGGGATGACCATATTAAAATATGGGTATTGACAGATTAGAGGAAATCATAAATGAATCGTATAAAGCGCAGTATGGCGATGTCGGAATAAAATAAGCGAACAGATAATTTGGTTAGTTAAAGGAACTAAGTTTTATAGTTAAAGTAGAAAGGTTAATTGGTTAAATTAACCAATTATTGCGACTTAAAGTAAATTCTAGGCTGGTTAAAGCAGCTAAATTTTATACTTAAAGTAGAAGGTTTAGATATAGAGCAAAAGTTATATGATGAATCGAAGGAAAAGCATGCATCAGCGAATGAAGAAAGGTTTTTGCTTCCTGCTGCAATAAGCGAGGATGATATGAATGAGTTCGTGGATATAACAGCAGGATTAGAAATATATTTGAAAATTTGATAAGTGGGATGACCATATTAAAATGATAGAGAATATGGGTGTTGACAGATTAGAGGAAATCATAAATGAATCGTATAAAGCGCAGTATGGCGATGTCGGAATAAAATAAGTGAATAGATAATTTGGTTAGTTAAAGGAACTAAATTTTATAGTTAAAGTAGAAGGTTTAATTGGTTAAAGTAACCAATTGTTGCTACTTAAAGTAAATTCTAGGCTAGTTAAAGTGGCTAAGATCTGATAATTGGAGCAAAATATTTGATTGGTTAAAGTAACCGAGAGTCGCGACTTAAAGTAAATTTTAAGATAGTTAAAGGAACTAAGTTTTATAGTTAAAGTAGAAGGTTTAATTGGTTAAATTAACCAATTATTGCGACTTAAAGTAAATTCTAAGCTGGTTAAAGTAACTTTATGGCTGATTTGGTAAAGGAGGATTGTATGAATATTTATTTGGCAACCGATGGCGATGACGCAAATTTAGGAACTCTTGAGTCTCCGATAGCGACAATGGAGGAGGCGAAAAAACGAGTACGAAAAATTTCTGCGGGAGAAGTGAATGTAGTTATTCGTGGAGGCGTATATGAGGTTACACAGACAATCATGTTTACTGTTGCAGATGGAGGGAACGCAGATAAAAAGGTGACTTATATGGCCTATGAAGATGAGGTGCCTATATTTTCTTCCGCAAAAGCAGTGGGGGGCTGGATATTGGCAGAGAATTTGGAGGGCTTACCAGCCTGTGCGGTAGGCAAAGTTTATAAGGCTGGCTTTCCAGATGGAGTTGATGAAGTATTAACGCTCTTTGATGGCAACGAAAGTTTGGAAAGATGCCATAGCGAGATGGTACAGCAAGAGCGAATGGAGTATCAAAGGATGGATAGCCTAAACATTGCCGCATATGAGGATAAAAGTTTACTAAGAAAAGTAAAATTTGAAGGTGACTTTTTACAAGCAAGAGAAAATATGGAGGATGTGGAGTTACGGTTTATGCCAGTGCCATGGACGATGAATCTTCTCCCGGTCGCGGCAGTTGGAGATGGCGTTGCAATATTAGCGATAGAGGCAACGACTCCGGTTGGTGCAAAACCCGACGGAATGCGTGTGGAGAACGATATTAGCTATATGAACAGGGAAGGGTTTTTCTGCACGAATTCAAAAAAACGGGAGATATACTATTTTGGCGACCCTGCTGGAATGGACATAAAGGTACCGACAGTTCAATGTTACTTTTTGATTTATGGAGATACAGATTATGAGGGAGCAGAAGATACGCCAGTAAGAAATTTACATTTTAAAGGTTTAGAATTTGCGTTTGGAAAGCGAGATACAACTGCAGCAGGTTATAAAGGATGGGGAATACAGCACGATTGGGAGATGTTCGATAAGACCAATTCGCTAATAAGATTTAGAGGAGCCGAAGAGTGCTCATTAACAGAATGTTACATACATTCAACAAGCGCAACAGCGATAAGGTTGGATTTGCATTGCCAGAAGATAGTGATAAAGAATAATCTGCTAGATGGCATAGGAAATATGGGGATCTTGCTTTGCGGATACGGCCCAGGAACCAAGGATGTCAACTGCAACAATATTATTGCAAACAACCTAATTACACGATGCGGAGAAGAGATATGGCATGGGCATGCGATATTTGTATGGCAAAGCGGTAGCAATTTGATTTCRCACAATAAGATACATCATTCTGCTAGAAAAGGGATTGGGCTGTGTGGAGTGCGGGTTACGATATTGAAGCATCCGGAGCATACGTTCGATGAAGCATCAAAAACTATAAGATGGGCAGAGATCGARAAAACGTTTGTGGCCGCAGATGAYGAGCTAGAYAGCTAYTTGCCGTATTTACATGCAAGAAATAATGTGGTGGAGTTTAATGAAGTTTATAAGGTATTAGAAAAAATCGGCGACGGCTCCGCCATTAACGTTTCTGGAGCGGGCGATGGGAACATAATACGAAACAACTTTGTACATCATATTTCAACCTACCTTTCGAGTAGTGTTATGAGAACTGATGATTGGCAACGCGGAACTATCATGGAAAATAATGTAATATACAAAACTAATATATCTGGAATAACTCGYAARAATTTTAACCACATMAGGAACAATTTTATTATCGATGCCAATTGCAAAAACGGGTACATTCGTTTTGCATCATATCCAGGCGAAAAGGCATGCTATGGCTCCGATATTGTAGGCAATATTATTTATGATAGCGGCGATGAGATGCAGGTTTTTGGCAAAGGGTATCTGGTTTCAGATGGCGCATCTTTGCCAGARCATTGCAATCTAGAAAATAACGTCATCTTTTGTAAGAGTGGAAGTGTGAAARAGCATTTCGAAGAAAATAACGAGATCAATAGCAAAAAYGTTGATCCAATTTTTAAGGATATTGTGCACCATGATTTTTCGTTTGCAGCGAAAATAGAAGGCATAAATCAAATCGATGTCTCTGTGATGGGGCTAACGGCAGAATATCCAGATAGACTACGTGCATTGGAATATGCGGGAGAGATGGACGATGAATATGATCGAGGAAAAGATGAGAGCAAGAAACAGTATAACTGGTGGTAAAGTATAGAAGGAGGAGTTTATATGAAAATTTGGACTAAAGCATTAGGATTTGTATTGGTGGCGGCAGCGACATTTGGTGTAACTCAAATGAATGTATCTGCGGCAGAGAATGCCGTATTTGTTGCAACAACAGGATCGGACAGTGCAGCAGGTGACATTTCAGCACCGTTGGCATCATTGCAAGCGGCGGTGGATAGAGTGGTTGCTAGCGGAGGCGCAATTTCTACGATTTATATTCGAGAGGGCGAGTATTATCCTGTTGACTCTGTGGTAATCGAAGGATTGAAGGGATCGGCAGAAAATCCTATTACTATTACAAATTATGAAGACGAAGCGGTAACGTTTTATGGAACAGTGGATGTGCCTAGTAATTGGACGAAAACGGCAGGAATGGATAATGTTTATGAAGTTGAAATGGACAGAGACGTGTGGCAATTGTTTAGGGACGAAAAAATGGTGACCACTGCCAGATTTCCAAATGCTAGCTGGGAACAAGACGATGACATAGGGTATATATTTAACGTACTAGAGTCGACGCGGCATCTAAGTTCTGCCAAAGATGTTGATGGCAAGTTTATTTCATCGTTTGGACATTTTTATGATGCGAATCAGACGGGAGTCACTGCAGATGGAGAAGACGAAGGCAGCCACGTTGCCTATGGCTATGCAAGGCCAGGAATAAACGATGTGGGTATAGCAGATCTGGGATATAGTTTAGAAGGCGCTAATGTAGTATTGCATATGGGGTCGTGGCTTTCATGGGCAAATGAAGTAACTGAGCATGAAGTAGGAAGCGATAATTTTAAATTTAACACAGACTTTAGTGGATCGGGTACATCAATGGCAAACAATGCAAAAACTTGGGCAGGGAAAGATGGAAAGGGTTCTAACAACTGGATTCATAAAAATTTGACTATGGAGCAAGGAAACTAYTTCTTTGAAGGGTTAATGTGTTTAGATCATGAAGACGAGTGGTATTTTGATAAAGATAGCAAAAAGATTTATGTGTACAGTGAAGATGGACCACCAACTGAAGAATTTTCTGCAAAGGCGCAGTCGTATCTTCTAGATATGTCTGACTGTGCGTATATCACAGTGGCGGGGATTGATTACTTCGGAACAACGTTGAAAGCCACAGATTCAAATCACATTACAATAGAAAATTCAGAGTTTTTGTATCCAAGCTATAACAAACTTGTATTGGATATTTATGAAAGACCGGAAGTATTAAACATGCTAGTGACGCCAGCGATATTGCTAGAGAACCCTGCAATAGAAACGCATAATACGGTTAGAAACTGTGAATTCGCATATATGGATGGTCCGGTTTTGGAAATGTCTGGAAGATATAACGTGGTAGAGAACAATCTAATGCACCATATTGATTATACAAATATAGGCACTGGTGCGGAGGGTACAGTAAATTTGATTAACTCGGACTACGCGGTATTTCACAATAATACAGTTCACACGGCGGGAAATTCGGAAGGCATACGAGCCGGAAAGAGTGCCAGTATTATGTATAATGATCTGTCCAATATGAGTCTAATTCAGCATGATGGGTCGCTGATAAATATAGGAGCAAGTGTACAAGATGGAGTACAAATTCGATACAACTGGATTCATGATGCGCCAAAGTCGAGCATGAGATTTGACTCTGCCAATATGGGGAACGCAGCAACTGTGAAGTATGATAAAAATGGAACTATGGCAAACAACGTTACCTGGAATGTGGGGCAAGTGAAAGTGAAGGGTGCCGAGCATTATGTAATAGGCAATACAATTATAGATTCAAATGCGGCAGAGGCGATAGGAATTACGGTTCTCGATGATCACAAGATGGGCGGCTTTAATGAGAATACGTGGATCTACAATAATGCAGGAATACTGTCGGATCATTTTTCGAAGATAGAGCCTTTGAATACAGCAACATTGATGAGCAATAACTACGATGGCGACCCTGCTACATTATTAAGAGATCCAGAGAATTTGGATTTTAGACCAACGGGAGAGTTGCGAGGAAAAGCAAAGAGAATAGATGCGAATAGCGTGGGAGAAAACGCGTTGCCATTTATTGATCCTGCATATGCGGGAGATGTACACATAGGAGCGTATCACATGGATTCTGATTCATATTGGATACCAGGATATATGGATGAGCAAGCAACAGTGCCGATAGTTTCTCAGGGATATGAAGTTGGAAGAGCAGATTTAATGTGGAAGGAGGCATACGGTGCGACAGAGAATGTGGTCTACTTCGGGGCAGATGCAAGCAGTATGTCGGAGGTGGCAAGGCAGTCGAATAATATTTATGTCGCAGAAGGATTAGTTGCAGGAAAGAGCTATGCCTGGAGGGTTGATAGCATAGTGGATGATGAAGTGGTAGAGGGTTCAGTTTGGACTTTTGTTGCCGAATAAAAATATTGAGCTTCGCGCAGAGATGCGTGGGGCTCTTTTTTGATTGTGTTAAATATAGTAAAAATAATATACTATTATGCAAAAATATTGACTCCTTTAACGAAAATTTCTATGCTATAATAAAATTTATCCAAATAATGTATAAAAGGAGCGTAAAATATGGAAATAAATATTAGAGCAGCAGTGGCAATATTGATGAGCATTGCAATTGGAGCGCCCCCAGTTTCTGCAGTAGAATTTATTGATACCCAAAGTCATTGGGCCAAAAAAGAGATCGATGAATTCTCGGATATGGGTGTTGTGTTTGGATATGCAGATAACACGTTTAAGCCTAATGAATTTATGACAAGAGGTGAGTTCGCTATGTATATACAAAATATATTTGGCTTGCCTCCATATTCAGCGGAAAAAAAGTATACTGATGTAGGAGCTTATGAACCCAGAAGTTATGCTATATATGCAGTTGCGGCAGAGGGGATAATGAATGATTACGGTACAGAGTTTCGACCAAATCAGTTAATATCGAGAGAGGAAGCAATGTATGCTATAGCAAATGCGTATGAAATCGATACGAGTAATATGGCCGCGATGTTTGTGGATTCGCATATGATAAGTGAATGGGCAAAGAAAAGTGTTAATGCGATGATATCTAATGGATATATTTCAGGATTTCCGGATGGGACAATGCGGCCATGGACAAATATAACTAGAGCGGAGTTTATTACAATGGTATCTAAGGTTTCGGAAAAAATAATTAATAGGCCTGGTGAGTACGTGGAAGGGTATGTGGATTCGAGCGTGGTGATAAATTGTACTAATGTGACATTAAAAAATACAACRATACGAGGTAACTTATATATAAATGAAGGMATAGGAGCAGGAGATGTAACTCTTGAAGGGGTGACAGTTCTAGGGACAGTATTTATAAATGGAGGCGGTGATAAGCCGATTGTGCTTAAGAAYTGCAAAATGGCTGAAATGGTAGTGGACAAATATGATGGGAACGTGAATATTACGGGAGATGCAAATACAAAAATTACCAATTTRCARTTTAAGAGTGCAGGAACAGTGGCGGGTGAGATAAAGGTAAGAGATGCTCTTGTGGAAGCAAAAGGTGTAAAGATTGGTTTTGTACCCAACTGGATTGCTATAACGGCGGAGAGTGTCTCGATGAAGAATAATGAATATACCGAAAAAGAGGCAAGAGAGTATGCGCGAGACTATTCATCGGAATGGGAAGAGTGGATTACAGAAGTTTTACAAACACAGCCTATGCTTCCAAAAGAATTGCAAGATGAATTGCAGATGGCTAGAATCACTGAACACAATACATATCTGGAGCATAAATCAATTATTGGCGATAAGCCACAAGTTGTTGTTAGCAGTTCGAGTAGCAGTTCGAGTAATAATTCGGGAAGTAGCTCCAAAGAGAAGGTTAAGCGTCCRTACACAGATATTGATGAAGGAAATTACACTGGAACGCAGACGGTAGAACTAAAGACATCCACCAGCGGTGCAAGAATATATTACACAACTGATGGGACAACGCCAACTRCATCATCGAAAAAATATACGGGGCCGATAACTGTTTCAACAACGACGACGCTCAAGGCTATTGCAACAAAAAGTGGGATGGAAGCATCAGCGGTTATGACGGCAGAATATGTAATTTCTATAGCTAAAGCGGAAATGCCAAAAGTTAGCATCGCAGCTGGAGAATATACTACGGCACAGAGTATCGAGTTATCGACGGCTACGGCAGGTGCGCAAATATATTACACAACGGACGGGACAACGCCAACTACATCATCGAAAAAATATACGGGGCCGATAACTGTTTCAACAACGACGACGCTCAAGGCTATTGCAACAAAAAGTGGGATGGAAGCATCAGCGGTTATGACGGCAGAATATGTAATTTCTATAGCTAAAGCGGAAATGCCAAAGGTGAGTATCGCAGCTGGAGAATATACTACGGCACAGAGTATCGAGTTATCGACGGCTACGGCAGATGCGCAGATCTATTACACAACCGACGGGACAACGCCAACTACATCATCGAAAAAATATACGGGGCCGATAACTGTTTCAACAACGACGACGCTCAAGGCCATTGCAACAAAAAGTGGGATGGAAGCATCAGCGGTTATGACGGCAGAATATGTAATTTCTATAGCTAGAGCGGAAATGCCAAAGGTGAGTATCGCAGCTGGAGAATATACTACGGCACAGAGTATCGAGTTATCGACGGCTACGGCAGATGCGCAGATCTATTACACAACCGACGGGACAACGCCAACTACATCATCGAAAAAATATGCGGGGCCGATAACTGTTTCAACAACGACGACGCTCAAGGCTATTGCAACAAAAAGTGGGATGGAAGCATCAGCGGTTATGACGGCAGAATATGTAATTTCTATAGCTAGAGCGGAAATGCCAAAGGTGAGTATCGCAGCTGGGGAATATACTACGGCACAGAGCATCGAGTTATCGACGGCTACGGCAGATGCGCAAATATATTACACAACTGATGGGACAACGCCAACTGCATCATCGAAAAAATATATGGGGCCGATAACTGTTTCAACAACGACGACGCTCAAGGCCATTGCAACAAAAAGTGGGATGGAAGCATCATCAGTTATGACGGCAGAATATGTAATTTCTATAGCTAAAGCGGAAATGCCAAAAGTTAGCATCGCAGCTGGGGAATATACTACGGCACAGAGTGTTGAGTTGTCGACGGCTACGGCAGATGCGCAAATATATTATACAACGGATGGGACAACGCCAAATGCATCATCGAAAAAATATACGGGGCCGATAACTGTTTCAACAACGACGACGCTCAAGGCTATTGCAACAAAAAGTGGGATGGAAGCATCATCAGTTATGACGGCAAAATATGTAATTTCTATAGCTAAAGCGGAAATGCCAAAGGTGAGTATCGCAGCTGGAGAATATACTACGGCACAGAGTGTTGAGTTATCGACGGCTACGGCAGATGCGCAGATCTATTACACAACCGACGGGACAACGCCAACTACATCATCGAAAAAATATACGGGGCCGATAACTGTTTCAACAACGACGACGCTCAAGGCTATTGCAACAAAAAGTGGGATGGAAGCATCAGCGGTTATGACGGCAGAATATGTGATCACTGATGCTAAATGGAAATTGGTTTGGGCAGATGAATTTGACGGAGAGAAAGTAGATGCTTCGAAATGGGCATTTCAAATTGGTACGGCGGCGGAAAACGGCGGTCCAGCCAATTGGGGGAACAATGAACTACAATTTTATACAGAGGAAAATACGCAAGTTGTAAATGGTGAGCTAGTTATTACCGCTAAAAAAGAAGCCAAGGATGGGATGAGTTATACATCATCGAGGCTGTGGACCAACCCTGCTGCACAAGAAAATACGGCAACAGAATTTGAAGGATTTTCCAATTTGTATGGTCGCATTGAAGCCGCAATTACTCTGCCGGCAGGAGACGGGATGTGGCCAGCATTTTGGATGTTGCCTGCAACTGACGAGTATGGAACTTGGGCATCAGGAGGGGAGATCGATATCGTCGAAGCAAGAGGGCGAGAGCCGCATAAAGTTGATGGCACCATTCATTACGGAGGTAGCTGGCCGAAAAATAAATATTCTGGCGGTCATTACACTTTTCCAAATGGGGAAGATCTGTCGACCAAACATGTTTATGCAATAGAATGGCATCCAGAGGAGATAAACTGGTATGTAGATGGCAACTTGTATCACACAGAAACTGAATGGTATACGGAAGCGATAGATCCCGCAACTGGCGAGGCATATAAATTTCCCGCTCCGTTTGATAAGGAATTTTATATTTTACTAAACTTAGCAGTGGGCGGAAATTATGATGGCGGCACTAGACCAGGCGAGGATTTTACCGCAGCAGAAATGAAGGTGGACTATGTGCGAGTGTATGAGATAGGCGAGGGATTCGAGAAACCTGCAGCTCCAAAAATTGAGAGCGTCGTAAATCAGGGCGATACGAAGGTAATTACGTTTGAGGCTCCGGCAGATGGAGCAACGATATATTACACCACAGATGGTACAAAACCTACTGAAGATAACTATTTGGATATTGCAACAGCATATGAAGAGCCCATTGTAATTGTGGAAGATACAGTAATTTCGGCCATTGCCGTATCTGCGAAGGGTGTAGCATCTAAGGCTATGGTGGAGGCAGTGAGATTTGATACTGCTGAAACTGGAAATTTAGTGGAAAATGGCGACTTCTTTGCACCAACTGAGGGGAATTGGCACACCTGGAAGTCTACAAACGACTCTGTACATCCACCAGCTCCAGTTGTTGCAGGTGAAATGGTATTGGAAATCGATAACACCAATGCGGGAGAGTTTTGGCATACGCAATTATTTCAAGAGGGCATCGATGTAGCTGCAGGAAAAAAATATACGTTGACATTTGATGCAAAGAGTTCGGAAGCAAGGCCGATTAAAGTTGAAGGTACGTTTAATGAGACGATTGATATCACCACAGAAATGGCGACGTATACGATAACTTTTACACCAACTAGTGGAGTAAGTATGAAACTAAATTTTTTGCTAGGAAATGTTGAGGGAACACCGCTTACGACACATACCGTAACGATGGATAACATCAAAGTAGTTGCAGCAGATGGGGATATAACACCGCCACCTCCGTTGCCATCTGGAAATTTAGTGGAAAATGGCGACTTCTTTGCACCAACTGAGGGGAATTGGCAYACCTGGAAGTCTACGAACGACTCTGTACATCCGCCAGCTCCAGTTGTTGCAGGTGAAATGGTATTGGAAATCGATAACACCAAGGCGGGAGAGTTTTGGCATACGCAATTATTYCAAGAGGGCATCGATGTAGCTGCAGGAAAAAAATATACGTTGACRTTTGATGCAAAGAGTTCGGAAGCGAGGCCGATTAAAGTTGAAGGTACGTTTAATGAGACGATTGATATCACCACAGAAATGGCGACGTATACGATAACTTTTACACCAACTAGTGGAGCGAGTATGAAACTAAATTTTTTGCTAGGAAATGTTGAGGGAACACCGCTTACGACACATACCGTAACGATGGATAACATCAAAATAGTTGCAGCAGATGGGGATATAACACCGCCACCTCCGTTGCCATCTGATAATTTGATAGTAAACGGCGACTTTGCAACTGATATAGCAGGATGGGTTATGRMTAATTATGACATTTTTGAAGGAACTTTAAGTAGAAATGATGCGGAGGAGGCAGAGATTGATATTGCTAATGCGGGTGGAACTTCGTGGGTTGTAGCATTGGCGCAGACGRCTCCTGTGGAACTCAATCCCAATTCGGAGTATACGTTGCTCTTTGACGCAAAGGCGAGTAAGGGCAGAAATATTGTAGTTGACTTTCAAGAGGGGGGAACTCCCGCAGAGGGGCAGTTYGCAGAAAATGTGAGAATCACAAATGTTATGGACACTTATAAAGTACTGTTTACTCCAACTGTTTCAGTTCTAACGCCAAGATTTTTGTTGGGAGGTCCGGAGGTTAGCGGCAGTAAAGTAACGCTGGATAATATTAAGCTACTACCAGGAAATGTCGCGATTCCAGATACGGCAAAACCGAAAATAGTTGAGCTAAAGGCTGTGGAAAAAGGAAACTACATCGGCGCAAGCATAGCGCTAACGCATAATGGCGGAAAAGCTTGGGGCAGAGAAATTAGCTCTGTTATGATAACCCCGCCTGGTGCGACAAGTGCAAAAGCTGCAGCCTATGAAATGACTGAGAATACGCTTATATTGGATGATAGAGTATTTGAGGTTGTGGGAGATTATAGTATTACAGTGACGGCGGCAGGGTATGAGGATGTGTCGGTAGTACAAAGAATTTATTCTAAGCCTGAAGTGAGTGGTACAAATTTTGTAGTGAATGGGGACTTTGCAGATGGCACTAATGGATGGACGATGAATAATTTTGATATATTTGAAGGAAACCTCTCGGCTATAGAAGGAGAAGGGGTAGTAGATATTGGGATTTCGGGAGGAATTGATTGGGTAGTGGCATTGGAACAGGATGATTATGTAGATGCGGAATCAGGGGAGATGTACACACTTATTTTTGATGCGAAGTCTAGCGTAGCGCGCAATATAACTGTGGATTTGAGAGATCCGTTTTTGGATAGCGTTGGCAATGGCGTTGCAAGTAAAT
>NZ_ABEQ01000069.3:15000-18160 GCF_000171335.1 Candidatus Epulonipiscium viviparus | reverse complement strand
CTTTTTTTCTGATAATGTATTGGTTGTTGCAACAAAAGTAGATAAAATCAAAAGAAGTCAAATTGCGAAACATATATCTATAATTAAAAGTGTATTGCAATTAAGAACTACTGACAGAATAATTCCCTTTTCAGCTGCAACGAAAGTAGGTAAAGAAGAAATTTGGGAATTACTTGATAGTATTGAAGAAATGGAGTAGCTAATGAAAAATAATGAAGATATTTATTTACAATCTGGAAAACTTAATTTAAATTATTTGGATAGTACTCACCGAAAAAAGATGAGTGTTAAGCGTGATTCAGAGAAGGTTGAATATGAGAGACCATATCTTGATGATTCGATTAAAAATTTATTGGAAACTATGAGTGAATATGTAAGAGAAGAAAATTTAAGTTTGAGTAAGGAAAAAGAGAATATAAGTACACAAGAGCAAACTTTAAGAGAGCATATAGAGAAAAAAAAGGCAATTAAGTTAGTAGATATATCATCTTCAAAAACTGCTCCTCAAAGTGAGCAAAAACAAGAATCTAGAAATAAAGAAGAAATAGAAGCTATAGAGCTTAAAAATAAAGTGAAAAAATCTAAAGCATCAAGAAATAAAGAAAAAAAAGATATAGAATTTGAAAATAAGATAGAGAAATCTAAAATATCCGAAAATGAAGATATAGAATTTGAAAATAAGATGGAGAAATCTAAAGCATCAAAAAATAAAGAGAAARAAGATATAGAACTTAAAAATAAGGTGGAGAAACTTAAAGTATCCAAAAATAAAGAAAAAGAAGATCTAGAACTTAAAAATAAGGTGGAGAAACCTAAAGCATCCAAAAATAAAGAAAAAGAAGATCTAGAACTTAAAAATAAGGTGGAGAAACCTAAAGCATCCAAAAATAAAGAAAAAGAAGATATAGAACTTAAAAATAAGGTGGAGAAACTTAAAGTATCCAAAAATAAAGAAAAAGAAGATATAGAACTTAAAAATAAGGTGGAGAAACTTAAAGTATCCAAAAATAAAGAAAAAGAAGATACAGAAGTTGAAAATAAAAAAGTACCATTTGTATTATTTGGTAGAGAAATATTGCAAAATGTAGTTAATGACAAAGGTGAATTAATTGCTAGGGTTGGTGATTTGATTAATGAAGAATTATTAAATATAGCAATTAATAGTGATTGTATTATACAATTGTTATTAAAGACTTACCCTACTTGATTATATATGCTATAATTACATAGCTTAGAGAAAAGGAGGAACAAATGCGTATTCGCTTAATGATATCAATTTTATATTTAATTTTAGGTATTATGTCAGTCTATACTAATGTAATAATATTTTTTATTCCGTTGTTAACGTTACCATTGATAAGATTTCATGTAGGGACTAAACTTTCAAGAGAATATATTTTGTTGGATATTGTAATTGCTTTTATTATGTATTTTGCGTCAAATTCAGTACTAAACTGTGTAATATATATTACGTTGATAATCCTGCCAGCGTATAGTATAATAAAAGAGCAGGAGAAAGAATCAATAAATTATCCGAAATTAATATTTTTAACAGGGACGATTATTTGGGGTGGATTGTTAGTTCAGGGTGAATTAATGAAATACTATGGATATAGCTATTATGAGGCGTATAGGTCGCTGATTAGCAATATGTTTGTTGCTATGAATAGTGAGATATATGCTTTAGGATTAGAAGAATTAATGTTAAGTATGTATCCAAGTACTTTATTTGTGAGTGCAATACTACTTGCTTTTATAACTGTTAGCGTTAATCAAAAAAGAGTTTCTCAAGATAGCATGATTAATCAATTATTTTCATTTAGGCTGAGCAAAATGATATTTTTGATAATACTATTGGCAATTATTATGGTATTTAATACAGATATTATGTATTTGAGTGAAATTGGAATGAATTTAATATTTATATTGTTTATACTGTTTTATGTTGCAGGTATGTGGGGAATGATGTCTTATGTAATTATGGCTAAAACAACTCCTGTTGCAAAATTTTTAGGAATAATAATGATGTTGATTGTACTCCCTATTGCACCGATATTCCCATTATTGTATGGGTTTTTTGATGCTATTTTTAATTTTAGACGAATAGAACTAGTAGTATAAAAACAAAAGACTAGAAAGGTGGATCAAAATGAAAGTAATATTGACACAAGACGTAAAAAAAGTGGGTAAAAAAGGTGATATTTTAGAAGTGAAAGATGGATACGCAAGAAATGCTCTTTTGCCAAAGGGATTAGCAGTGGAGGCAACTGCTATTAATCTTAATAAAAATAAGCTAGATAAAAAATTAGAAGATAAAAGAAAGCAAGAAGAACTGGAATTAGCTCAATCAATTAAAGATGTTATTAATAATCAAAGAGTGAGAATAGCGATTAAAACAGGTGAAGGTGGCAAAGTGTTTGGATCTGTAACCACAAAAGAAATAGCAGATAGTATTAACGATGCGTTTAGTGTTAAAGTCGATAAGAAAAAAGTAAATTTACACAATCCTATCAAGGCGATAGGTGCAATCACAGTTGCAATTAAACTTCATCCACAAGTTGTTGCAGATGTTGTGGTAGAAACTTTTGAACAATAAGTAGTTATAGGGCTATCATGAAATTTAAGTGATAGCTTTTTTTTATTTCCTAAAAATTACAATATACTAATAGTTCCTTAACTATGAATGAGTTGTAGTATAGTTAAACTATTTTTTTGATTCTGAAAAGTATAACTGAAAAAAAGTTAGTATAAAAAAAATCATGTTGTTAATAATAATACTATAACTTAATAGAAAAGGAGAAATCAAATTATGAAAAAAGCTCTTTTAGTAACGCTTGCATTAATGTGCTCATCTACATTTGCTGGATGTGCTGCAGGTTATGACTATGCTCTTGATGGTTATGATGGATATTATGATGATGGGGTATATTACAATGATGATATCTATGATGATGATTATATAGTAGGCCCGTATGGTGGACCTGCTGTGTATGAAGGACCAGGATATGGCGTGGGCGTAAATGATGCTGGTTTTAATTATTAATTGTTTTACTAAAGAAGCTGTCTGAGTTCGTTCTCACACAGTTTCTTTTTACTTTAATTGGTTAAATTTATTTGGTGGAAAACCTTTTTTCCTTTCTGAATCATAAAAGCATTATTT
>NZ_ABEQ01000069.3:0-10000 GCF_000171335.1 Candidatus Epulonipiscium viviparus | reverse complement strand
AGTCAACCAAAGCAATTATGTAGAAATGCAAGATATTAAGTTTAGGTTTAATGGCGAGAGGCTAAAAAAGCTTCTCGTTATTTTTTTTGAATCTTATTTATTATTTAAGTTTAATTTGCATATATATATACTAAGATTCATTATACATCTAAAACATATTTTGACTAATTTTTCATATAATGAATTATGACAAGCAATAAATACATATTAAGGAGAGTCTAAAAAATGAGAAAAAATTTTAAGGTATTGGCTCTGGGAGCATTATTATTTTTACCACTTACTCATACTGCAGCGACAGAGTTGAGTCGAGAAGCTACAACTGTTAGCGAGTGGATTTCTCACCCGGCTATTGTAGGTGGAAGCATACGGTTTGATCGTCGCACTGGCACAATAGTAGAAGCGGATGCTACTGTTACTATTATGAACATTCCAGAACGGATTGACGGAGTGCTTGTAACAGCAATAGGAGATTATGCATTTTATCAAAATAAAAATTTGATAGCAGTAACAATACCAGATACAGTGACGACGATTGGTCATGGAGCATTTTCTGGGTGCGAAAATCTCACAACAGCAGTAATATCTACAGGTGTACGAGTTATAGAAGATGAGGCATTTTATTATTGCAGTAATTTGTCATATATGAGCATTCCGCCTAGTGTCGAACACATCGGAAATAGTGCGTTCGCGTATTGTAGCAAGTTACCTAATATAACAATACCAGCAAGTGTAAATATAATAGGAAACAGCGCATTCAATAATTGTGATAGCCTAACAACAGTGGCTATATTAAATAATGTAACGTCGATAGGGGACTGGGCTTTTAACAACTGCGATCAATTGGCAACGGTTAGCATACCCACAAGTGTAGTATATTTAGGTAAAGATGTTTTTTACAGTAATTTAAAAATGGTGTACTATGAAGGAATTAGAGAACAGTGGGAATCGTTAAATTCSGGAATTACAAAAGCTGCCATTATATACAAGAGCAATATGGATTTGCTAAATAAGTGGATAGAAGTGGACGGAATAGAAGGCGGAAAAATTCAATTTGACGAAAAAACAGGAACTATAAAAGTTGTAGAGGCATCGGTAGTTGTTGCAGAAATTCCAGAATACATAAATGGAGTTGCTGTCACGGCAATTGGGGACGGCGCATTTGCTGATTGCGACAAGCTCACCAAAATAACAATGCCAGCAAAACTGTCATATATTGGAGAYTTTGCGTTTTATAGCTGCGATAGTTTAAAGACAATAGCAATTCCAGAAAATGTTRCCGAAATAAATTATAATACATTTGGATATATGCCAAGCCTAGAACAGATTATAATACCAAGTAGTGTAATGCTGATAGATCCTATGAGTTTGGTATACAATACAAATTTGACTACGATTTATTATGGAGGAACAAAAGTAACTTGGGAAGCATTGGGACCAGTTTTAACCCAAAAAGCAATGGTGGTCTATGAAAGCGAAGGACCAGCTTCAGACGAGGTTTGGTATACCTCAAACGAAATTCCAGGAATCGAAAGTGGAAGAATTCAATTTGATGCGTTAACAGGAACGATAACAGCGGCCGAGGAAGTTACKGTTGCCAATATTCCGGAATCTATAAATGGAACGCCGGTTGTAGCTATTGCAGAAGATGCTTTCAGACAGTTAGATACTTTAACAAAATTGACGTTGCCTAAAACTATTACTTTTATTGGAAATTGGGCATTCAGCGATTGTGTAAATTTAACTGAAATTATACTCCCAGAAGGGCTAAAATCGATAGGAGACAATGCTTTTGTAAATTGTGTTAGTCTGAAAAAAATAACTATTCCAAAGAGTGTGGAAACAATAGGGAATTTTGCGTTTTTTGGCTGCTCAAGTTTGGCAACAGCAACGGTTTTGGATGGAGTGCAAAAAATAGGTAATCTAGCATTTTTCGATTGCATTAGTCTAACGTCAATAATTTTGCCTCAGACGATAACTTTTATTGCAGCAGATGCTTTTAAGGGATGTAATAGTTTAAAAATTATATATTTTGGAGGCACTGATCAGGAATGGGAAGATTTGAATGTAGATGTTTTAGAAGGAACGACAGTGCTTTAAGTATAGTTTAAGGAACATTAAAAATACATATCGATATGTTATTATTTTGTTGCGGAACGATTTTTTATATGAAATCGAAATATATTATATTTTGAAGGGAGCTAGTCTGTGAATAAAAAATTTTTGACGATTGCAGTAATGATGACAATGGTAGCGGTCACAATGCCATCTTATGCATCAGATTGGATAGAAGTCGCTGGAATAGAAGGAGGTAAAATCAAATTTAATTCGGAGACAGGAACGATAACAGCTGCTGAGGACACTGTAACAAGGGCATTTATTCCTGCAGAGATACATGGCGTGCCAGTTCAGGCTATTGGCAAAGAGGCGTTTGATAACATAAATGAATTGCGTGTAGTTGCAATGCCAGATTCCATTACGTATATTGGGGAAGGTGCCTTCAACAGTTGCGATGGATTAGAAGCGTTGGCATTATCTGCTGGGTTGGAAGCGATAGATGCTATGGCATTTGGATCATGCGATGAATTGAAATCGCTGAATATACCAGACAGCGTTAGAGAGATTGGTGTGGGTGCATTTTTCGATTGCGAGGGAATTACCACGCTAACYATTCCAGGAACTGTAGAGAAAATTTATAATTATGCATTCAAAACTTGTGATAGTTTGCAAACGGTAACATTAATGCCGGGAGTTGAGGAGATGAGTGCGACGGCATTTGACGACTGCGATCGATTGCATACTGCCAATATTCCAGAAAGTGTAAATTATATCAACCTATTTGCTTTTAATGATACAGTTTTATCTAGGATCAATTATGAAGGCTCGGAAGATTTTTTAGATAGCTTGAAACTCCATCTGCCCAAAAATATTTTTACGTATAACAATAATATAGAAGAGCTGGCGAACTGGGTATATGTGGATGGCGTCGAGGAGGGAAGGATTCAATTTGATCCAGCAACGGGCACAATAATTGATGCAGAAAGCACCGTTACTATTGCTACAATTCCAGCTTCAATCAACAATGTAGCCGTTGTAGCGATAGGCGAAAATGCATTCGCAAGTTGCGATAGCCTACTAGAAGTGACGATACCAGATTCTGTTGCAGAGATAGGCAACTTCGCCTTTTTTGATTGTAAAAATCTGGCTGCAGCAATAGTGGTGCCAGAGAGTGTGGAGAAGATAGGGTACGGTGCATTCAGCTATAATCCAAGCTTAAAATCTGTGGCGATTGCAGAAGAAACAGATGTAAATTCAACGGCTTTTTTCAATACACCAGCAGTTCGCGTTATGTATTATGATGACAGAGATTTTGAACGTACTAGTTTTTTGGGTGAATGATATGATGTTTGATAGAATAAGCATAGTACGATAGAAAAATTATTTTTTTGGGGGTACAAAATGGAGATTACGATGATTTACATTTTATTTATTCTATCTTATTTTCTTAAGGATATGTTGCTAGTATTTTTGATTAGCAAAATAATGTCGCTTAAAGTGGGTTGGGCATCGGTTGGCTTGATGTCGTTTTCAATTGCAGTGTATGTTGGAATTTCAGCTTTTACATTGTCAATGTCACCAGTGATTACATATAGTATGTTAATTATACTTTATGCAGTATTAGTATTTTCGGCATTYGAAGGAAGTATAGTTTTAAAGTTGAGTTGCGTATTTATAGCGATGACCAATCTGATGGCGGCGACCATAATTGTGGGAGCTGTTGTGGCATTGGTATCAAATTATACTATTTATGATATTGTAAATACTCATTTGCTATTAACAGGAATTAGATGGATAATTGTGGGATTGAGCTGCGTAGAAATGATTGTAATTTTACGAATGATTAAACCCAAATTTTTGAAGGCATTGGGTAAGTATACGTATAGATTAAATATTTTATATATGATAGTATCGTTTCTACTACTTGCTGTGATTATTAATTCGATATTTTTTACAGCAAAGATTGATCTAACAGTATTTTTTGTACAACAGCTAGGATTTGGAATTTGCATAATGGGAATTTTATATGCGATGTTATTTATGATGATAGGATATGAGATTTTGGAGGATAAACGACTCAAAATTACAACAAATCTTGAAAAACAATACAAGTCGATGGTGGTCAACAATGCGATGATGTCATTAGAAATTAATTGCAGCACGGCAACTGTTATTAGCTATAGCAACAAAGGGGAGCTGCAAACAGAGTTAGCAGGTATTCCATATGGCAACTTTATGGCATTCTTTGCCACAAATCATATCTATAAGGATGATAGAAAAAGCGTGGGGATGGCAACCAGTATTCCGTATATGATGGACATGTACAAAAAGGGTATCCGTGAATATAAATATGAGTATAGACTTCTCGAAAATGGTGAATATAATTGGCATAGAGCCTATACATCATTGGCAGATTGCAAAGGGGAGATTATAGCCATTACAACGATAGAAAATATTCAACCATACAAAAATTTAACATTGACTGCGGAGGTGGAGCCGGTTACAGAATTGTATAATAAAGAGTCGACACAGATGCTCGTTTCTAGCTTGTTACAAAATTATTCAGAAGGCATAATGTTTATGATCGACTTAGATAACTTTAAGACTGTTAATGACAACTTAGGTCACAGCGTAGGCGACAGAGCGCTAAAAGATGTTGCAGCGAAATTGACGCAAAGTTTTGAAGATGCAGATGTTATAGGACGCATCGGAGGAGATGAGTTTATTGTATATTTTAAGACTGCAAACATTAATATCAGCGAACGTGCCCAAGATATATGCGAAAAAATTACACAGACGTATTCGAAAGACAATGTAAATATTACAATTTCAGCAAGCATAGGAATAGCCATTGCAAATGAGAAAATGATGGATTTTCAGGAGATATGTCACTATGCTGATGTCGCCTTATATCAGTCAAAAAAATTAGGCAAAAATACTTTCACTGTCTACAAACACAAACTTAGTGAAGCGGCTGTTGAGAGCAAATTCTTCTTTGAAGAAATATAGTTATTGAATACTATTTTTACGAAACTCGCGGGGGGTGCATTTGGCCTCCTTTTTAAATACCTTGCTAAAGTAGTTATAATCTCCAATGCCGACTTTTGTTGCAATGATAGCTATGGGCAAGTCTGTGTTCGATAGCAAGTGTTTGGCCATTTGTATGCGCAGCTGCGATACGTGTTTCATGATGCTAAGTCCATAGAGCTCGTTGGTGATTTTATAAAATGTAGTTTTTTGGTAATTAAATTCGCGGCATAGCATGTTGACGTCAATATCTTCTGCCACATTATCCAATATAAATCTATCCAACTTATACGCAAAGGTATTTTTGTTGGCAACGACTTTTTCGTTTTGATACAAATAGCAGGTCATAAGCTGCAACATATTAAATGCAGATGCAACCTGCTTTTTACTTAATCTTTGCTTGGTGGGGTAGACCCTTTTGAGTTCCTGCAAATCTACGGTTTTTCCTTTCAAATATTCTGCAATRGCAGCCCATTCATCCGATTTTGATCCACTTTCATAAATTTGGCCAGTCATAACATATCCGATAATTCCGTGAGTTGTTTTGATAGGCACGATCATTTCTGTCATGCCCATGTGGCATTTATAACAAAGACTTTCGCCGCTTTKTTTACTGTGATAAAAGGCAACGCAATCTGATTGCTTACATATGTTTTGAAGTTCTTCATCTGCTCGAACTAATTTGCAAAAAGTTGAGAGGCGATTTGGATACGCCAAAATTTCTTGAAACTCCGCATCAAATAATGCGATGCGAAATCCCGTCAAATTATAAAAATCTACTAATATATTTTCTGTCTCTTGATAATTAAAAATTAATTCCATAGCTTCTCCTAATATTGCGAACAAATTTACTATTATATGAACTATACTATATATTAATCGAGCCAAAAATTCAATATAATAAAGGAAAAAATTGAGCGAGGTGATGCTGTTGTTTATTGCAGGGATAGACATTGGAACAACCGGAAGCAAGTGTACTGTGTACAAAGATAATATGTATGTTGCAGAAGTATATAAAGAGTATGCCGTTTCGATTACAAAAGATGCGCACACTGTCGATGTAAATTTGATATGGAACACAGTTGCTGCCATACTGAAAGAAATTGCTATTATAGTACCTAATATAGCGGCGATATGTGTAACATCATTTGGTGAAGCGAGTGTATTGCTAGATGCTAATGATGAGCCTTTAACACCCGCATATTTATTTACAGATCCTAATGCAGAAGAGGAATGTCAAGCAATCGTGGCAGCGTTGGGTGAGGATTTTATATATGAAGCGACGGGTTTGGTTGCAGGAAAAATGTATAGCGTTTCGAAGTGGCTGTGGATCCAAAAGACTAATCCTGCCGTGTGGCATCAGTGCAAAAAGATAGCTTTAATAGAGGATTATATTGTCTACAAGCTGTCTGGAATTCATCAAATCGATTATTCGCTGGCAACCAGAACTATGGCATTTGATATTCGAAGTCTGTCATGGAAYRCTGAAATTTTAAATTTTACTGCAATACCAGAGGCGCTGCTGCCAAAGGTTGTGCCTACCGGAACTATTGCAGGCGAGATGCTAGATGCTGTTGCCGCGGGGTTTGAGAATAGACCATTGGTAGTTTCTGGATGCCATGATCAGGTTGCAGCGGCGATTGGAACTGGAGTGCTGCGGGATCAGATGGCGGTGGATGGAACTGGAACTGTGGAATGTATTACTGCGACATTCAAAAAAGGTGTCAACCTCAAAATGTTACAAGCTGGTGGGTATGCGATAGTGCCATATATTGACGATTTATATATCACATATGCATTTTCATATACAGGAGGTGCGTTGCTAAAGTGGTATAGAAATCAATTTGCGCCGCTAGAAGATTACGAAAAATTTAATCTAGGTGTTGACAACGATCATCCATCGGGGTTGCTAATACTTCCGCATTTCGCAGGTGCAGGGACTCCRTATATGAATCCAGAAGCACGCGGGGCAATCGTGGGGTTGTCTCTAGAAACTACAAAAGAGCAAATCTATCAAGCTCTGATGGAAGGCGTAACATATGAAATGCGATTGAATCTCGATAAGTTTGCGGCAGCTGGTGCAAAAATTAACCAGATATATGCAACRGGAGGTGGCGCATCTTCTAAAGAGTGGCTCAAAATAAAGGCAGATATCATGGAAACAGAAATATTAACCATAACTTCAATGCAGTCTGGAACTTTGGGATGYATCATGTTRGCTGGTGTTGCTTGTGGAATATATGCGGATTTGCATGATGCCGCAGATAAACTTATAGAGGTGAAGGCAACTTATGCTCCAAATGCTGTTCGAGCTTTAGAATATCAAAGTTTATATCAAGAGTATAAACAGTTGTATCCAAAACTTTATCTATAGAAAAGGAGAATGATTATGAGGTTTGCGTTATTTTTTGGAAATAGAGGCTTTATGCCTGCAGAACTTTTGCTAGATGCCAGAACAGAAATGGCAGAAGCTGTTACAAAAGCTGGATTTGAGTATATTATGATGGATGAAGATGCGACGCGATTTGGTGCAGTAGAAACTCGCGATGAAGGTAGGTTATATGCAAAGTGGTTAGAGGAAAATCGTGGAAATTTTGACGGAATCATTTTGTGTATGCCAATATTTATTGATGAAAATGGTGCGATCACAGCTTTAGAAAAGGCTGGAGTGCCAATATTAATGCAAGCCTATCCCGATGAAATTGGCAAACTAGATTTTGCTCACAGACGCGATGCCTTTTGCGGAAAGTTTAGCGTAACAGATGTATTTGAACAATATAGAACTCCGTACACAGTCTTTCAACCGCATGTAGTTCATCCGCTCTCCAAAGTATTTGCAGAAAATTTAAGAGACTTTGCGGCAGTTTGCCGAGTTGTTGCTGGAATGAAATCGTTTAATGTAGGTTGTATTGGTGCCAGAACTACTGCGTTTAAAACTGTAAGATTTGATGAGCTAACTGCGCAAAGATATGGAATCAATATTGAATCATTCGACTTATCAGAGCTGATTTTTAAGGTACAAAATAAAGCGAACGACGATGCCGCTGTAGTTGCCAAACGAAATGTTCTGCTAAACTATACCAACTGCCACAATGTGCCCGAAGAAAATTTAAATAACCTAGCCAAAACAGGTGTTGTGTTAGATGAATATATAGCAGCATATAAGTTGGATGCGCTTACCCTACGTTGCTGGAATGAAATGGAAGATATTTTGCACATTTGCCCTTGTGTATTGCTAGGAGAGTTGAACGATCGCGGAATTATTGCATCTTGCGAGATGGACTTGTGCTCGGCAATAACAATGAGAGCAATGCATCTGGCATCATTGAACGCAACGGCGTGCCTAGACTGGAACAACAACTATGGCGATGCCGTAGAYAARGTCATCCTATTCCATTGCGGGCCAGTGCCTCAAAGTTTGATGGCAGGAAAAGGTGAAGTAACAGACCACAAAATGATTGCAAAGACAGATCCAGGACATGGATGGGGATCAAATGAAGGCAGAATTCGTAACTTCCCTATGACATTTTCTAACTGCAAGATGGAGGATGGCAAGATATATATCTACTTCAGTGAAGGAGAATTTACTGAAGATGTAATAGAAGATGGCTACTTTGGATGCGCAGGGGTGGCGGCCATTGAAAATTTAGAAAACAAATTAAATAAGCTTGCTAGAAACGGATTTAAACACCACACGACTGTGGGAGAAGGGCATATGAAGAAAGTGCTAGAAGAGGCTTTCAAGTACTACCTAAAGTATGAGATTATTGATATAGACTAAATTGTCACTAATGACGGAATGGAGTTTAAAATGTTAGTTACCATGAAAGAAGTTTTGAAAATTGCAGAAGAGCGAAATATTGCCGTTGGGTCATTTAACACTCCAAATTTGGAGAATATTATAGCGGTGCTGGAGGTTGCGACTCGACATAATGTACCGGTAATATTGATGCATGCGGAGGTRCATGAGGAAGTTGTGCCTATTAGATATATTGCGCCAGTGATGATTGCACTTGCAAAGGCAGCAGCTATCCCGGTATGTGTTCACTTGGATCATTGCGAAACATTGGAGTATTTAGAAAAGTCGCTAGAGCTTGGCTTTACGTCCGTTATGTATGATGGCTCCTTGCTACCATATGATRAGAACGTAGCAAATACGAAGGCTGCCGTTGCCATTGCCAAAAAATACGGTGCCAGTGTAGAAGCGGAGATAGGAATCTTAGGTGGTCGTGAGGCAGGTTCTTCTGATACCAGAAAAGTGGAGGATATGTATACCGACCCAGACTTGGCAGTCAAGTTTGTTCTAGAAACGGGCATCGATGCGTTGGCAGCTTCTTTTGGTACAGCACATGGATTCTATGCTTCCGCACCAAAGTTGGATTTCGAGCGCATCGAGAAAATTAATCAGATGGTGGATGTGCCTCTCGTTATGCATGGAGGATCTGGCGTTAGCCCCGAAGACTATCTCAGAGCGATAGATTTGGGAATCCGCAAGATCAATTATTATTCATATATGGCAAAAGCGGGAACAGAAGGTGTAAAGAGATATTTGGCGGAGCATCCCGATGTAATGTTTTATCACGAGCTAGTTAACGCAGCCATTGCTGATATGACTGAAAATGTGGAGAAGGCTATTGCAGTATTCTCAAAAAATGCTTAAGGCGAAAAAGGAGACGATCTTATGAATAAATCTAAAGTAGCGATGATGACAGCGGTGAAAACTTTTGAAATACAAGAGTATAATATTCCGGCGGTTGGTGACGATGAAATGCTAATTCGTGTAGAAGGATGCGGWGTATGYGGMACYGATGTTCATGAATATAAAGCTGATCCGTTTGGGTGTTTGCCAATCATATTAGGGCACGAGGGAACTGGCGAAATTGTAAAAATTGGTAAAAATATCAAAGAAGATACAGTG
>NZ_ABEQ01000070.3 GCF_000171335.1 Candidatus Epulonipiscium viviparus | reverse complement strand
CGTTGATTTTATTGAGATATTTTAGTAGAATGGGGAAGTATAAAACTCTAACATTTGTAAAATACTGATACTAAGGCTATAAGTCAAATAATTTGGAGGTTAAAACAATGAGTAATGCAAATCCTAGAATCAAAAAAATTGGAGTTATGACCAGTGGCGGAGACGCGCCAGGAATGAACGCGGCAATTCGATCAGTGGTTCGAACAGGACTATCTTACGGCGCTGAAGTTGTGGGAATTAAAAATGGCTTTAAAGGATTGCTGGCCGGAGATGTTATTTCTCTTAAATCAAGAGATGTTTCAGACATTATTCAAAGAGGCGGAACTATTTTGCAAACTGCTCGTTGCAAAGAGTTTATGGAGCCTGCGTACCAAGAACGCGGAGCAGATATGTGTAGAGTTTTTGGAATAGAGGGCTTAGTTGTAATTGGAGGCGACGGTTCATTTCAGGGTGCCGAAAAGCTCGCTAACCTCGGAATAAACACTATTGGGATTCCGGGAACAATAGACCTGGATATTGCGTGTACACACTACACAATAGGTTTTGATACAGCAGTTAACACTGCCATGGACGCAATCAATAAAATTTTGGATACGTCTTCATCACATAGCCGATGCTCTATAGTAGAAGTTATGGGACGCCGCGCTGGATATATAGCCCTATGGTGCGCCATTGCAACTGGTGCGGAAATCGTATTACTGCCAGAAGAAGAACGCAAAACATCAGAAGAAATTGTGAAAAGTATTGTAGAGAACAGAAATCGCGGCAAAAAGCACTTTCTCATTATCGTGGCAGAGGGCGTGGGACATTGCCAAGAATTGGCACATACAATAGAACACATTACAGGAATCGAATCGCGAGTTACCGTTTTGGGGCATTTGCAAAGGGGCGGCTCACCTACCGCGGTAGATAGAATGCACGCATCGTTGATGGGTATATATGCGGTCGATTTATTGATGCAAGGTGCAGCCAAACGAGTTGTGGGATATTCCGATGGGCAATATTTAGATTTTGATATCAATGAAGCTTTACAAATGAAAAAAGATATTAATGAGTTAAGATTACGAGCAACAAAAATTTTAAGTATAAAATAAATGTAATTGGAGAGAAATATGCGAAGAACTAAAATTATTGCAACAGTGGGACCAAAAACTAGGGACGAAGAATCTCTAAAGAAAATTATTAATGCAGGAGCGAGTGCAATCAGGTTAAACTTTTCACACGATAACCAAAAGATTCATTCTGAAACAGCCAAGCGCGTTATGAAAGTACGCGAAGAGCTAGGAACTCCTACTGCATTAGTTTTGGATACCAAAGGCCCTGAAATTAGAACCGGAGTTGTCGCAGGCGATGGAGAAATTGAGTTAAAGACAGGTCAACTTTTTACACTCACAACAGATGAAGTGGAAGGAACAACGCAAAAAACTAGCATAACGTATAAAGATCTGCCACACGATTTAAAAAAAGACGACATAATTTTATTGGATGACGGCTTAATTGAGTTGGTAGTAAAAGAAATTAAGGGCAACGATATTATTTGCGTTGTTAAAAACGGTAGCCATTTGGGCTCTAGAAAAGGGGTTAATATCCCAAATGTGCGTTTAAATTTACCATCGCTAACCGAAAAAGATATTTCTGATATTGCCTTGGGCGCCAAAATGGGGTTCGACTTTATAGCTGCATCTTTTATACGAAGAGCTTCTGATATCATTAGAATTAGGAATATTCTGGAAGAAAATGGTGGACGCGGCGTTCACATTATAGCCAAAATTGAAAATCGCGAGGGCGTTGATAATATCGATGCGATTTTGCAAGTTGCAGATGGAATCATGGTCGCACGAGGAGATTTGGGAGTTGAAATTCCAGCTGAAGAAGTGCCTATGATTCAAAAAAGTTTGATCAAAAAAGCCAATCTTGCGGGAAAACCCGTGGTAACCGCGACGCAAATGTTAGAGTCTATGGTTGTAAATCCGCGACCAACCCGAGCCGAAGTAAGCGACGTTGCCAACGCCATATTTGATGGAACTTCTGCTATAATGCTTTCTGGAGAAACCGCAAAAGGCGATTACCCAATAGAGGCACTGACTATGATGGCTAAGATTGCCATAGAAGCCGAAGAAGCCAAAGATATCTATAACCTATCATATAAGAATGTGTCTTCACTTAGTATGACTCACGCTATGAGTAGCGCTACGTGCCAAGCTGCATTGCAATTGGATGCGGCAGCTATAATCACAGTAACTAAATCTGGGTACTCTGCCCGCGCTGTTGCAAAGTTTAAGCCTCTATCACCAATAGTTGCGTGTACAACAGAAGCCATGACATATAGGCAACTTAATCTGGTTTGGGGCTGCTCTCCACATTTAATAGCAATCGAAAAAGAAGAGACAGATCAGGTTTTTGCCAAAGCCGTTGTAACAGCAGAAAATGCGGGATTGGCAAAGCAAGGAGATGTAGTAGTTATTACAGCAGGTATTCCAGTTGGAGTCGCCGGAACCACAAATATTTTGAAAGTACAGTATGTGGGCAATATTTTAGCAAGAGGGCTTGGCTGCGGCAGGGGCATTGTAACCGGAAAGGCTTGTGTTGCCAATGTTGTAGAAGAAGCCGAAGAAACGTTTGTTCATGGAAATATTTTGGTAACTAGAAGCACCGACAACGAGTTTTTACCATTTATGAAGAAAGCGTCAGCGATTATCGTCGAAGATGCAACACCAGAAGAAAATAATCACGCCGCTATAGTGGGAAGAACTTTGGACATTCCTGTGGTTTATGCAGCTGGCAACGCCACAGATACAGTAAAGAAAGGCCGTACTATTACAATTGATACAGAAGAAGGGCTAGTTTATAACGGAGTTGTAGTACCAGAATAAAAAATAGCAAAGGACGAAGCGCGGTAATTGGCTTCGTTCTTTATAAAAAGAGGTGTAATAGATGGAATTGGATACATTAAACAATTTCGCAGAAAAAGACCCTGGTGGTGGGCGAATTAAATTTGGACCTGCTCAGATATTGATCTTTGGATTTTTGGGATTAATAGCTGCGGGAACAGCATTGTTGATGTTGCCAATCAGCACTACATCACGAGTGGTTACTCCCTGGTTGACAGCATTGTTTACTTCAACTTCTGCAGTTTGCGTGACAGGGTTAGTTGTTGAAAACACATTAGCGTATTGGTCGTTGTTTGGCAAGATTGTTATTATCTTGTGCATACAAATAGGTGGGCTAGGATTTATGACGCTGGTGAGCATGATCTTTGTGGTAACAGGAAAAAAGATTTCGTTTAAGAACCGACTGTTAATGCAAGAAGCATTGAGTTTTAATACTACATCAGGGGTTGTAAAATTTACATTGCTTATTGTTAAATTAACCTTATTGATAGAGGGGATAGGGGCATTGTGCTTAAGCTTTGTCTTTGTGCCAGAATATGGGTTTGTTACCGGAATTTGGTATTCTATATTTCACTCGATTTCAGCATTTTGTAATGCGGGATTTGATTTGGTTGGAAATAATAGCTTAATGCCATACGTACAAAACGAGTGGTTTAGTTATTCTATAATGATCTTGATTATTTTGGGTGGACTGGGATATACAGTTTGGTTAGATACTTATAATGTTTTAAAAACCAAATCGGAGCTTGCAGAACATTTTACTTGGAGACAAACATTTTATAAACTTTCACTACATACGAAACTTGTATGGATTATAACGATAGTTTTAATTTTAGGTGGATTCATTTTCTTTTTTATAGCGGAATATAACAATCCAGCAACATTGGGGTCGCTTTCCTTTGCTGATAAAATTACAGCGGCAATGTTTCAATCTGTGTCGCCTAGAACAGCAGGGTTTAACACTTTGGCTTTGGATGAGCTTACATTGGGCTCGAAGCTCATGACCGTGATGCTAATGTTTGTGGGTGGATCGCCCGCCGGAACTGCTGGGGGTATCAAAACGGTTACATTGGGAGTTTTGGTTTTGTGTGCCGTTTCTGTATTAAAAGGAGATAGTAGTGTTGTTGTTTTTAAGAAAAAAATCAGTACAGATCAAATTTTAAAATCGCTTACAATCATGACAATTGCTATATTGATAGTAATGATTGCGCTCACCATATTAACATTTTCTGAAGATGCGACGTTTATTGAGCTTTTGTTTGAGACTGTTTCGGCATTTGCGACAGTGGGATTAACACTTGGAATAACCAGCTCCCTGAGTTTTACAGGAAAGCTAGTTATTATTGCACTGATGTTTATAGGCAGAGTTGGATTGATCACTGTTGGGGTGGCTCTTATAGTGCGTGCAGCAAAAAATCCTGTGGGGCTTCAATATCCAGAGGAAAAAGTTTTGGTCGGTTAAGGAGGATTTATGAAAAGAAAACAGTTTGTAGTATGTGGATTAGGCAAATTTGGCACCAGCTTGGCAACGGCATTAGCAAATTCTGGGTACGAAGTTTTGGCGATAGATCGAGACGAAGATAGAGTTCAGGAATTGTCTAATATCGCAACACACACGATTCAGGCTGATACAACAGATATGGAGGCAGTGCGTGCGTTGGGCATAAAAGAGTTTGACGTGGGAGTGGTCGCCATAGGAAACGACATACAATCTAGTGTTATGACGACGCTTATATTAAAAGAGCTGGGTATAAAATATGTGATGGCAAAAGCCACAAATGCGATCCATGAAAAGGTTTTAAAAAAAATTGGTGCCGACCGCGTGATTCAGCCAGAGTTGGACATGGGTCGAAGAGTTGCTACAACTCTAATATCGGGAAGCATAATAGAGCACATTCAGCTATCGGCAGATTATAGCATAGCCGAAGTACCAGTGCTTGTTGAATGGGTAGGCAACAGTATTATCGATGTTAATTTACGAAGCAAGTATGGCATAAATGTTATCGCAATCCAAGGAAAGGGCCGCCTTGACATTTCTCCAAGACCAGATTATATTTTTAACAAAGACGATGTTCTGGTAGTTGTCGGAGCAAATGAAAAGATTAAGGCGTTGAACAAATAAATGGAAGATAAAAATATTACAAGCATTACGAACCCTATTATAAAGAACGTTAAAGAACTGCAATCAAAAAAAAGCACTAGGCAAAAAGAATCTCTCTTTGTTGTSGARGGAACTCGTGCTGTCCACGACCTGGCAAATACTATGGAAATATTGTATTTTATCGCAACACAAAATATCGATAARTCAGACTATAACCCAAAGACTCAGTGGATAACGGTTTCTGATAATGTATATACGCACATCAGCGATACAAAAACTCCACAAGGGCTTATGGCCATAGTAAAGCAACGAAATAAATCTCTAAATGATTTTACCATTAAGCAAAATGGAACATATTTAATATTAGAAGGAATTAAAGACCCTGGCAATTTAGGAACTATTGTAAGAACAGCATATGGACTTTTTGTGGACGCTATTTTTCTAACTAAAGATTGCGTTGAACTATATTCACCCAAAGTCGTTCGTGCTACCATGGGAGCAATTTCCAAAATAGACATCATACGAAACTATGAAATGACTAGCTATGTAGATTTCTTTAGAGAAAACAAGGTTAAAATTTACGCAACAGATCTGTATCAGTCGAACAATTTGTATACAACAAAATTTGATGGCTCTTCAGCAATCGTAATCGGAAACGAAGCAACAGGGATAAGTGAATATACGCGAGCACAAGCTGACTCAACGATTAAAATCCCTACCCGCGATAATCTAGAATCTCTGAACGCTGCCATAGCCACAAGCATTGTATTATACGAAGTTGCTAGGCAAAAAAATTTTATGAATAATTAGAACGGAGAGTAAAATGGAAGCTGAACAACATTTTTTGCAATTAGTTAAAGAGCAACTCGAGCGGGTTGAACGCCTCAAAAATAAACCTGCAGCAGTAAATTTCAAAGATCAGATTGTAATAGGTTATTGCAGCGGAGACGGCATAGGCCCCATAATTACCGACGCTACTATTAGGGTATTGCAAAAACTTTTGGCAGATGAATTAGAGTCAAAAAAGATTGTGCTAAAAGAAATTCAAGGCCTGACAATCGAAAACCGTCTAGCAAAAAATATGGCAGTTCCCGACGATGTATTAGCAGAAATCAAAACGTGCGATGTATTACTAAAAGGCCCAACAACCACTCCTAGTGGTGGAAGCGCCAAAAATATAGAAAGCGCAAACGTAACTTTACGTCGAGAACTCGATTTATATGCAAACGTTCGCCCGGTTATTCTAAGAGACGAAGGCATAGACTGGATGTTCTTTAGAGAAAATACCGAAGGAGCGTATGTTTTAGGCAGTAGAGGAATTGAGATTTCAGACGACTTGGTATTTGATTTTCGCGTAATTACCGCTCCCGGAACCGAGAGAATAGCAAGGGCGGCATTTAAATATGCAAGAGATAATGGCAAAAAACGAGTAACCGTTGTTACCAAATCGAATATTCTAAAAAAAACTGACGGTAAATTTTGGTCAGTATGCATGGAAGTCGCAAAAGAGTATCCAGAAATTCAGGTAGACGAATATTTTATTGATATTATGACAGCAAAGCTACTTGATACAGCTGAGAGAGCATCATTCGAAGTGTTTGTTTTGCCTAACTTGTATGGAGACATTATAACAGATGAAGCGGCACAAATACAAGGAGGCGTGGGCACTGCAGGAAGCGCAAATATTGGCGATCGCTATGCTATGTTTGAAGCCGTTCATGGATCTGCACCTAGGCTTATAGAGCTCGGACTTGCCGAATACGCAAACCCGTCTAGCCTGATCAAAGCGGCAGAAATCATGCTAAGACATATTGGATTTATAGACAAAGCAAATAAGCTGGCTACTATATTAGGAGAAGCCAACCAGAAAATTAAAGTTACAGGAAATGTAGCGGATTCAAAATGTTTGGATATTACAGAATATATTTTAGCTAATTTATAATTCGATAGGCTTGCCTTAATTGGTAAGCCTAGTCATAAAGCTAGGAAAATCGCATAAATATAAAATATAAAAGTTTAAAATTAGGAGAATATATATATGAAATTACGAAACGCTTTAATTATTGCTACATATTTTCTAAGTTCAACTATAATTTTTGCAGCCGATGTTAATTTATATTATGGGCAGCTTCATTCACATACCAGTTTTTCTGATGGACAAGGCAGTGTGGACGAGGCCTACATATACGCACGCGAAGAAGCTGGAGTCGACTTTTTGGCTATTACAGACCATTCAAATCAACTTGATAATGATTTTGCAGTATCGATTTCAGATGGCACTGCCAGCACAGAGTGGCAAACCGGATTAGCAACAGCAAATAAATATAACGAAGCAGGTCACTTTGCCGCCATATATGCATTTGAGATGACTTGGTCTGCTAGCACCGGTAAATGGGGCCATATGAATACATATAATACACCTGGCTTTGAGAGCCGAAATAACAAGGAAATGGACCTAAAAAACTATTACGCTACATTGGCAACGATCCCTGGATCTGTATCGCAAATGAATCATCCGGGAAATGCGTTTGGCGACTTTGCAAACTTTGGCTACTATAGCAAGGAGGCTGATAAAGTTGTGACACTAATAGAAGTTGCAAATGGCGAGGGCGATGTTAGAGGGAGCGGATATTACCCTTCGTATGAATATTATACGAAAGCCTTAGATATGGGATGGCACCTGGCGCCAACCAACGGACAAGACAATCACGCTGGTGAGTGGGGGGATGCCAATACAGCGCGTACAGTTATAGAAGCGGTGGAGCTAACTCGAGAATCGGTTTACGATGCCTTGCGCAACATGCGAGTGTATGCAACAGAAGATGAAAACTTGGCAATCTCATATAAATTAAACGGGCACACGATGGGATCCATTTTGGAGAATCAAGACGCATTGGACTTTGCCATTATTGTGTATGACCCAGACGAAACAGACGGGCTAAAAAAAGTGGAGCTAATTACTGACGGCGGCAAAGTGGCAGCTGCAGCTACAGAGGGTATATGGAAATTTTCACTAGACCCCACCATTGATTCTACATATTTTTATTTGAGAGTAACGCAAACAGATGGAGATATCGCCGTGACAGCACCGATATGGATTGGCAACAAAGAAAACTTGGGAATTTCTGCCATTAAATCTAGTTCACAAAAAGCCATTGTGGGCGATGATGTAGAAGTCGAAGTCGTGCTCTATAATAATGAAAGTTACGCAATGGAAGATGCGCTAGTGAAATATTGGGTAGACGGCGAAGTGGTAACAACAGCCATAGTAGGCGACGTCGCTAAATCAGATATGGCAAACAGTGTTGCAACAATTTCTATAGACGATGTAGGGCCAAATATGATTACAGCATCAATGGAAGCTACGATAAATGGGGAGTTTCGAGTATTTATGAAAGATCTGACAGTTACCGGAGTGGAAGCGGAAGATGTAACTCGAGTATTGATTGACGGCTCCAAAAATAATGCCTATGTAACGGGTGGATACATCGACAATATGCATTTCACAACAGAATTAATTCAAGAAAATGGCGGAGTTGCTAAGATTAATAAAAAAACTATTACCGACGATGTGTTAGCCGGAATAGACTTGCTAATAATCACAGATGCGCAAAGCAAGGATCCGGGATATAGCTATAGCGAATCAGAGCTTGCTGCAATAAAGAAGTATACCGACGGTGGCGGAAACCTGATTATCACATCGAAAGCAGAYTACGGCGATGCAGCTGGGGAGTTCGGCAACGCTGCGCAGGGCAATGCCATTTTGGAAGCAATCGGGGCAACAGCCAGATTCAACGACGACCAAATGATTGACCAAACTAGAAATGGCGGGCAAGTATACAGATTATATCTAGACGATTATAATGCAAAAAGCGAGTATACCGATGGTGTGAAGCAATCCAAATTTAGTTTTTATAGCGGAAACACGGTTTTGGCAAACGAGGCAGCAACCATAGTTCGAGCCCATGCCACATCCGAGAGCTCCGATGCTGATATGCAAAATGATAGCGTAGCCGTAGGAGATACTGTCGCGTTAGCAATTGAAACATTAGTCAGYGGTGCAAAGGTCGCAGTTTCGGGCGTAACATTTTTCTCAGACTTTGAGATGGATCCGTCTAACGAATATTCCAACCCTGTSATAATGGCAAACATTTTGCGTGACTTTGCTCCTGCCAAATAAGCATCGATTTTGGGTATCGTTTCATACTAGCCCTTGAAAATTACAGCCAGTTTTGCTATGATAAATGTATCAAATTTTAGGGAGGTTTTTACTTTGGCAAATTTATTAATAGCACATGGCGGTGGCCCCACTTCTGTAATCAACGCATCTCTTTATGGTGTAATTACAGAGGCAAAAAAATATCCAGAAATTGATAAGGTTTATGGAGCAGTTGGCGGAAGTAGTGGCATCTTAACCGAAAACTTTATAGATTTAAAAGAGATTCCTGAAGCTGAGATCGAAAAATTGCTTCACACCCCCGCATCTGCGTTGGGTACATCACGATTTCCTCTGTATGAAAAAGAATACGCTAAAATGTTGGAAATATTTGACAAATACGATATTAGATGGGTCTTATTTAATGGCGGAAACGGCTCTATGGACACTTGCGGAAAGATTTACGAAGTGGCAAAGGACAAAGGAATAGGAGTTATTGGAATTCCGAAGACAATTGATAACGATATATTTGTAACTGATCACTCGCCAGGATATGGCAGTGCCGCGCGATTTATTGCTCAGACAGTTAAGGACATTGGAGAAGATGTTAAGTCTATGCCTATCCACGTGAGTGTTGTCGAATCGATGGGCCGAAACGCAGGATGGATCACGGCAGCAGCAGCCCTGGCGAGACGCAAACCTGGAGATGCGCCACATTTAATATATCTGCCAGAGCGACCGTTTAACGAGAAAGAATTTTTGGAAGATGTAGAACGATTACATGAGCAATATGGTGGCGTTGTAGTTGCAGTTAGCGAAGGCCTGACAAATGAAGCGGGCGAACCAGTTGCCCCACTGGTCTTTAGAACAGAACGCGCCGTATACACCGGAGACGTTGGAACGCACCTTGCCAATCTGGTAATCAAAGAGTTGGGCATCAAAGCTCGAAGCGAAAAGCCTGGCATTACGGGACGCGCATCGGTTGTAAATCAGTCTACTACAGATGTTTCAGAAGCGGTGGATGCTGGAAGAGCAGCATTGAGAGCTGTGTTGGAAGGTCAAACAGGAATGATGGTTGGCTTTAAGCGCATTTCTACAGACCCGTATAAATCCGAAACAATTTTAATTCCTATTAGCGAAGTGATGATGGGTGAAAAAATTGTACCAGCAGAATTTATCAACGCGCGTGGCAACGATGTAACTACGGCGTTTGTAGAATGGGCCAAACCGTTAATTGGTGGTGATCTGGTCGAATTTGCAGACTTCAACTTGGGTGCTCGAAAAGAAAAAATCTAAATTAAAGTTTAGACACGGCAAAAATTCAGTCGTGTCTTTTTTTGTTTACTCAAAAGTTCCCTTAGTCAATAATTTTTTATCCCGAATCATAAACTTTCCTTTTGCCATCAGATCGCAAATATCATATGCTGCAGTTAAAAAAAGCAAATCGGCATCGCTTCCAATAGCAATGGCACCTTTGTGAGGCCACAGTCCATTCGCCTTTGCAACGTTTTTAGTCACTATCGCAAACACATCTTCGGCTGGTACCTTCTCTTTGGTTATGGCAGCTTTGACCGCCGCATGAAGCGTCGCCATACTAGCGGAGGTTAGACCTRTCACTTTGCCCAACGCATCGTATTTGGTTTGGCTTCCGTTTCCATCGGAGCTCATTGTAATTTGAGATATTGGAACGCCATGGTCGAAGCACATTCGTATTGCTTTCGATGCGGACATATCGGCAGGCCCCATGCAGGAAGTGATATCGATATACCCACCCTTTTTGGCAAAGTCCATAGCCGATGTTAAAAGCGCCTTAGATCTATTGACATGCGTTGGAATTAAATGGCATGCAGGCACTTCGGTTTGATCGATTATATCGAATAGCATAGAAAGTTTGCTGTTGCCATCACCGACATGAAACTGAATCACTCCAGCCTTTCCAGAGAGCATTCCGCCGACTCGAGCTTGTGTTACAATTCGCTTGATTTCATCGAAAGTGGCTAGCGATGAGCGATGGTCTGATATCGCAACTTCGCCAACGCCCAAGATTTTATCGATCAAAATAATGTCGCGCCTTGCATCTGCAAATAGGGTTGGGATCGGCACTTCGTACGCACCCGTTAGCATATACGCCGAAACTCCCTCTTCATCTAGAGCACGCACTTTGGCTAGCAAACTCTCGAGAGATCTAGTTGTCGCATCGGTTCCCAAAACTCCGATAACTGTAGTAACTCCGGCCTTTACAATATCAGATAAAACCACTTCTGGAGTACGGCTCTTAAATCCCGCTTCTCCTCCGCCGCCAATAACATGCACGTGTTGATCGATATATCCTGGCAACACAATTTTTCCTGCTGCATCAATGACTTCGACCTGAAGTGCATTCGAGTTTACAAAAATGTCGTTGGCAATAGCAATAATTTTATCGCCCTCAATTAATATATCTTTCACTCCCAGGAGATAGGGATCATATACAATAGCATTTTTAATTATAGTCATAGTTTATTCCCTCTTATTATTGTATGCCGCAAAGTAGCGTTGCCCCAACTCCTTGACAGCTTTTCGTGAAAAGTGAATTTTTTCATGCGAACCCGCAACCTCCTCAAAATTAGATGTGAGGCCATCTGTATCGACAAAACTTCCGCCCACCTCYGCAAAAGCTTGCCTAGTAGCATCAGAAATTTTTGTAGCTAACTCGCCYTTTTCGGCTTTCCATATAGGCACCAAATCTGCAGTTATCATAGGAAAATTTTTCCCAAAGGCTGCTTGCAAATCGCCTAAAAGTATCCGTACATTGTTCAGATGCGCTTCGGCAGTCATATTATGAGAAACTTCTCGCTCCCCTTGATGCCACAARAAGGCAACGATTTTATTTTCGGTATTTAGTTCAAGAGCTGTTTTGGTCATCTCCAACATTCTAACCGCTAATGCATCGCCACGATTCCACTCGTGTGTGGCAAATCCGGTRCCACCTTGAGCCGCGCTGATTATAAGAATCTCTCTATCTGCATCTAGCAAACCGGCATTCAAATATTCRTCTGCAAAGTGTAATACAAATCTTCCTCTAAGCGTATTTCCTTTAATGCGCTCTGTGGCCTTGGCAATTACAAAATCGTTCATCGACCAAACGTTATTTTTTGGAGCATAAGGATCTTCAACRTCTCCGATGCCTGCACCTTCRCAATTGGACTGTCCTGCGGCAATGATTATATCAAATTTCTTTTTACTAAAATCTATCAACATAATTATTCCTCTTTTCTAATGTGGCAGCAAGTCTAACAGCAGATATAGCTTATTTTTTAGTCAAAATCACTTCTTGATCAGGCATACGAATTCCTTTAGMTTTATTACCCATTTTTAGTTTATCAGCTTTTTGGGATGTAAGCTCAAGTTTCTCTTTTGCACCAGTTAGATACCAAATTTCTCCAGTTCCTGCATAGTCCTCGATTTCGAACATATCGGTTGGGTAATTGTACCACCAATGCCCCACCAACTGTTTGTTATCCTTATCTACTAGCAACACAACTGTTCCATCTGGCAAAAATTCATAGTCTATGCCACTCTCGTAGCTCCAAACTCCCACTGCTTCTTTATCGAATGGCCCATCTGGTATATCTCCAACGGGAGTTTTGTTAGTGTGAGCCGTATCGATATAAGGAATTCGCTCACCTTTTACAAATAGTTCGTTTAATCTAAATAGCAATTTATTTTTCTTGTAGAACGCGGCGTTGATCATTGTTGTCTCCGAAATTTCGATAGGGCCATCGTATACTATTGAATTGAAATTCGCTTCGTCACCGTTGGTTGTATAATAAATTTTTAGTCTAGCAGTTGTAGTGTCATCTAGCTCATCTATAACTATTGCCTCGATTGTTGCAGTCGTTGTATCTTTAAATATACGGTTGCCCATGATACCCGCCACGGTGAGCTTGTATTCGCTCCAAGGTCGTATGGTCGCTGCAGCCAAGCCGTAAAATAATCTGCGAGTATGCGATGTTAAAAGAGTATGATCTAACGGGTCTCCATTTTCTGTACCAACAAACTCTGCGTCACCTTCCAGATAAAAATATAGATTGTTTTCTGCATAAGGGACGGAAACTCCGGCGGCATCGAGAGCTGTAACATCCACTTGAACTGTGTTGATCCCATTAATGTCAACTTCTATAATGTCGCTATCCAATTCAAATCCTGCTGGTGCGGCAGCAGTTGAGTAGCTTTTTTGRGCAACCTTTTCGTTATTGCGATACGCTATTGCCGTGATAGTTCCTGGCTGGTATGGCACGTCCCACTGCAGATGTTTGGCGGTGCCTTTTTCACATTTGCCTAGGCTGATGTCGTTTAAAATTAGCTCTGCCGAGTCGCAGTTTGTATATACCCAGACTGGTATGATCGTTCCTTCAGTAATTTCGGGATGCGTCCAATGCGGTAGCAGATGAATCATTGGGTGTTCTGTAACGTCGCGCCACATGCTTTGGTATAGATAATAGTGATCCTTTGGAAAATTTGCTGTATCGATTACTCCGGACTCACTCTTGCGTTTTGGCCACTCGCTCTCGCCGTAATAGTCAATGCCTGCCCATCGAAATTCACCGATTAGATATGGCATCTTTTCGACGTATGACCAGCTATCACGCACGCATACACGAACCCCGCTATTGTCGTATGAAGATTGGTAACCTGGGCGTCCGTCAAAGAAGATTTCCTCATCTGTTAAATTTGGGATCTCGATGCGCGGCTGATTTTTATCTCTCCACCAGGTTTGAGTGCGGTAGAATCCCCTGGTTTGTCCCGTATGAGGCGCTTCTGTTGCAACAAACAGTTGGTCGGGTCTTTCTAAATGCTTTTGCTCATATATAAAGCAAGCACCTCCGCCGTCGTTGAAGCCTGCAATGTCGGTCATCATGCGGCATTTTTCACGATCGGCCCCCACGCCATTTACGCCTGCAGTGACTTTGCGTGTAGGATCTAGTTTATGAACAAGATTTAGCAATTTTTGCGTTGTTKCCGAGTTAACCTTAAGCATCTCATTGCCAATGGACCACATCACGACGCAAGGATGGTTTTTATCACGTGTTATAAAATCTGTAACATCGCGCTCATACCATTGATCAAAATATAGCCCATAGTCGTTTGGAACTTTGGATGTTTCCCAGCCATCAAAAATTTCGTCCATTACCATCATTCCAACTTCATCGCAAATTTCATAAAATTCTGGTGCAAAAGGATTATGTGCCGTTCGAATCGCATTGCAGCCCATCTCTTTTAGTAGCATAATGCGTTTGCGGTTGATACTATCTGGAACTGCAGCTCCCACGACGCCACCATCATGGTGCAAGCACACGCCTTTGAGATTGGTGTGGATACCGTTTATAAACATTCCCTCRTTTGATTTGTATTCAATAGTGCGTATGCCGAACGGAGTTTTTAAGCTATCGATGATGTCGGTTCCGTTTAGCATAAGCCTGGTTTCTAGCTGATACAAATTGGGGTCATCAGCGCTCCAAAGAAGAGGATCTGCAATATCGAAGGTTAGATTGATCGTAGTTTCCTTGTCAACTATAACGTTGTGGCGCTCATTTAGTAAAACATTACCTTGGCAATAGATATAGGTGCTTGCAACCACGGCCGCAGGTTCGTCATTTTTGTTAGCAATTTTGAGAGAATAATTGATAGTTGCAATATTATTATTAACCTTAGTAGTAACCGTGGCGGCCCAGGTTGGGATATAAACGCTTTTTGTATTTATAAACCAGACGTTGCGATATATACCAGAGCCATTGTACCAGCGGGTTTGGCCTTCTTTGGAACAATCCACTCTTATAGCAATCAAATTGTTCCCCTCTACCAAAAATTCTGTAATATCATAGAAGAAACTGATATATCCATATGGGCGGTTTCCGACAAGCTTGCCGTTGATATAAACACTGCTATCCATAAAAATTCCATCAAATAGTATTTCGACTCTGCCCGCTAGCATTTCATTTGTCACAGCAAAAAGCTTGCGATACCAGCCGACCCCCGTTTGTAGATATCCAGAGCGAACTCCTGCAATAGCCTCTTTTTCAAAAGGTGAATCTACGCTCCAATCATGAGGAATTCGTACACGCGTGAAGCCTGCAGGGTTGAAAGTTAGTTCCTTTGCCATCGGGTCATCACTTCTTGAAAAAAACCAGTTATCGTTAAATAGTGTTTTCATATTAATAATCCTTTCACATATGTTTTTTGGAATTTTTGATATTGCTCATGTTATATTATGAGCAGTTTCTTAACTTCTAAACTGGAAATCTCAAAATATGTATCAAACCTATGCAAAAAAAGCTCCAGCATATACAATCACCGCGATGGTGACCCTCGTATATGCTAGAGCCAATTTATTTAATTTTGATTGGAGAGCCTAAAGCAAGTGCCATATATTCAATCGGTACATACGCACGACCACCGATATTGGCAACTTTATCGGTCATTTTTAATTTGAGCCCGGCAATGTTTAAAACATCGCTGCCTTGCTCGATCTCTATCGCATCGTTGACGATGGTTTTTTTGCCTACGAAGACAACCTGGCTTTCGTCTAATCCAAATACCGTTGCAATRTCGCGAACAGCAAGCATCAAGTTACCGTTTGCAGTTTTAACCGGTGTTGCAGTGAGGTCTCTTGCAATGTTGCCCCTAGTTACTGACTCGGTATATAAATCGATGATAGGAACGATTACCTTCTTCTCGACTTCTACTTCTACCGGAACTTCTTTGATMACTTCCTTAACCACCTCTACTTTTACAGGAACTTCCTTAACAACCTCTCGAATTTCGGGCTTRATAAGATTTTGACTGAGTACTGCAAAGTTTTTTACCACTATAGGGTCTTGTGTTGAAGCCTTAAAGTTTGCTGGATTTAGAGTTGCATTTTTACCCGAAATGGCACTGCCACTCACTTTGATATCATATGAACCGTATGGAGCATCTTGACCTACTGTAAATTCGAGATCTGAAATCACCACTTTTCCGGGTGCAGCCGATTGTCTTGTTATATCAATTACAATATAATCGCCCATAATTTCGGACTTAACTTCGATGCCATTCGTTGCATAAACATGAGCATCTTTAATTCTGATATCATTTTCTTCGGCCTCAGCGATCTCTACAATAATCTGTTCATATTTTTCTAATACATTGGCTTTGCTCTCGGCAATAACGATCTCCCCGGCTATCTGATCTTTTAGACCAATTTTTAAGTTGGCAGTCTTTTTGGTAACATTTACCGTATTTTCAATTTTGCCTACAGGAACGGAGAGGTCTTCTGCAAAGTTTCGGCAYTCTACAGCCACCGTAACATCGCCGCGATCGTTTACCCCAGCTATTAATTCCAAGTTGATGTGGATATCGTTTGAAATTGATTCATCAAATTCYGGAGTCATCTTTCCGATAATCTCAACAATTTTGCCTTTGTAATCTTTTATGGCCTTAAAATTAATTCCATCTATAGTTTGTTCTTCGAAATTAATGATTTGCGCACCGGTTGTTGAGATAAATAAATCTAAGTCGTTATCTAACGATCCCGAAACATTTTCTGTGATAGCAAATTCGATTGTTTCGGATTTTCCACCTGCAACAAAAGTTTGGAGRTGATCTGAAGATAAATGTACATCATATGGAACGACGTCAGAAACTACACCACGTTTTGTAACATCRTTGGCAGAAACGTTAAGATATACTTGCTCGCAGATAACACCTACTTTTCGATTTTCTGGTTTAACAGGTAAATCGATAATATTGATATTTCCCTTGATATTATTATCGTCTAAGCTTGGCAACTCGAGTATTAATTGCTGATCATTTGCAGTAACTGCAGTAACTGTTGCCCAAGTTTCTGTGCCTGCAAGCCCGGCGCTACCCTCGAGCTTAATTTTGTGCCCAACTAGAGTGTCAAAAACAAGCCCCGAGTTGGTTTCGAGAGTTAGCATTACTGTTGTTGGAGATTTTAACGCTCCGGGAATAACTTCTTCTATMGMAACTTCTCCAAGAAACCCCTCGCCTTCTATAGGTATATTTCGAGTTTTACCAAATTCAATTTTTATATTTTKATCGGAGACCGCAGCTTCCGAAAGATTAATAATTTGAGAGCTAATTCCACCGTTTCCAACTATTTCTACACTGGGATTTTCACCTACCACTTCTAGATATAACGGAACCATAAACATTTTATCGCTAGAAATATTTGTAACGCCAACTCGTATGGTCGTATCCGTCAAATATTTAGCAACTACAGTTTCTGTTCCATCTGGTGTTATGTCTTTATCATATAGAGATTTATTAAAAGCTATGTCTGTTCCCCTAATTAGAAATTGTTCATTTTTGTATGGAACAGTTGTGTTTATAAATATGTTGAAGTCATCTTTTACGGCTTCTCCAGCAACCATTTTGTAGCCTAGGGTGCTTCCTATTATCATATCCTCTCTATCGATGATAGCATCAGACGCTGCCATTACAGAAACTTGAAAACTGGCAACTGCCATAACTGAGCAAATCGCAATAGTCATTTTCTTAAATAATTTCATAGACGCCCTCCTTGTGTGTGTATGAAAAAATAAATTAAGTTTCTAGGTAGCCGATAATATTTGGTTCTTTGCTACGAAACACATTATATAATAACTTGTGACAAATTGCAACACTTTGTCGATAATTGTAATGCGCACGTAACAAAAGTCCTTCGCAGCAAAATTTAGCATTTTATCTATTTACAAACCG
>NZ_ABEQ01000071.3 GCF_000171335.1 Candidatus Epulonipiscium viviparus | reverse complement strand
GCTATCGATTTTAATCCCGTAGATTATTTTCAACCTCTCGAAGAATGCACCACATTCAAAAAATATCTTGGCGGTTCCCCTGCAAATATCGCTATAGGCGTATCTCGACTCGGTTTAAAGACCGGCTTTATCGCTGCAGTTTCCGATGATCAATTCGGAGATTTTGTTACTCATGTTTTTGACAAAGAAGGAATCGATACGTCCAATGTTACACGCGCTACCAACGGCGAAAAACTTGGTCTAACTTTTACCGAAATTTTATCCAAAGACGAAAGCCAAATCCTAATGTATCGCAATTTTGCTGCCGATCTATCTCTATGTCCCGCAGATGTCAGCGAAGAATATATTCAGCAAACCAAAGCTTTGCTCATTTCCGGAACTTCACTTGCACAAAGTCCTTCTCGAGAAGCGGCTCTTAAGGCTATCTATCTCGCCAAAAAGCATAATGTACGCATCTTTTTTGATATCGATTATCGCGAATACAATTGGAAAAATATAGACGACATATCTATTTACTATTCTATTGTTGCACAGCATGCAGATATTATTATCGGCTCCCGCGAAGAATTTGACCTCACCGAAAGGCTCATCGAAGCCAACAGAACAGACGAGCAATCCGCTTCTGCGTGGATCAATCTTGGTGCCAAAATCGTAGTTATCAARCATGGCAAAAAGGGTTCCACCGCATTTCTAGAAGATGGTACCAAGTATAGCGTTAAGCCGTTTCCTGTTGAAGCATTAAAAGGGTTTGGTGGCGGCGATGGCTACGCGTCTGCTTTTTTGTATGGCATATTTGCTGGCTTAGAAATCGAAAAATGCTTAGAAATCGGCAGCGCGGAAGCTTCTATGATGGTTCGCGAGCATTCTTGCTGCAACTTACCCACTCTGCCAGAAGTTGAGCAGTTTATTGTAGAGTCTAAGGAAAAATATGGCGAAATGATTGCCAAAGCTTAAGGAGGATTTCTGTGGCACGAGAATTTATTATCAATAACGACTTATTAATTGGAGAAAATGCACTACTAGAATCTGGAGATAAAATCCAAAACTTGGGGCACAAAGCTTTAATTGTAACCGACAAAATCATGCTACAACTTGGCAACTGCGCAAAGCTGACCGCCATATTAGACAGTCATCAAGTTGCATACGAAATTTTTTCTGACATCAACGGCGAACCTACCGATGCCATGATAACAGCCGGAGTTGGAGCATACCAAAACGCTGGTTGCGACTTTTTAATCAGCATTGGCGGTGGCAGCCCCATCGACGCTATGAAGGCAATCGGAGTGATGGCAAACTATAGCGGTCACATCTCCGATTTTAATGGCCGCATCATAGACATTGCCGTTCCAAACACCGTTGCCATTCCCACCACGGCGGGTACGGGTTCCGAAACTACGCAGTTTACCATCATCACCGATGAGAAAACTCAGATCAAGATGCTATTAAAAGGCCGAGCTTTGGTGCCCACCTTGGCAATCGTAGATCCAAGTTTTACCATGACTGCTCCCAAATCTGTTACTGCAGCTACTGGCATCGATGCTCTTTGCCATGCAGTAGAAGCCTACACCTCGCGCCGAGCTCAGCCTATGTCAGACACCTTTGCGTTATCAGCTATTACCCGAATATTCAATAATATTGAGCTCGCATACAACCAGCCAAACAACGTAGCCGCACGAACTCAAATGGCTATTGCCTCTTTAGAAGCCGGAATTGCCTTTAACAATGCCTCGGTAACCCTAATCCATGGCATGAGCCGACCCATTGGCGCGCTGTTTCATGTACCGCACGGAATTTCTAATGCTATGCTTATGAGAGTATGCCTCAATTATGCGTCAGTTGGTGCACCCGCTCGATTCGCTGCAATAGCAAGAGCAATCGGCGCCTCCGATTCTGCCGATGACGATGTTGCAAGCACCGCATTTCTCTCAACACTCAACACGCTCCTAGCTAATCTCAACATTCCTACACTTGAAGTATATGGCATAAACAAAACAGAGTTTTTTGCTCAAATCGATAAAATGGCTCACGATGCCATTAGCAGCGGAAGTCCTGGTAATACAATCAGAGCGATTTCCATAGCAGATGTTGTTCAACTATATAATCAACTTTGGATGGTGTAAATTAATGTATAAAGAAAAAAGAAAATTTTTATCCCTCGGGGCAGGGCTTTTAGCGATGTTTCTCACTGGACTTCCACATCTATGGTCTATATATCAGCCATACGTTATGGAAGGCACAGACTGGACTATTTCACAAGTTATGCTATGTTTCTATTTGTCTCTAATTACCTTTGCTTTTGGAAATTTAATTGGCGGCAAAATTCAAGATAGGTACAAACCTTCTTATGCTATCTGGATTGGTGGCGCGATATTTACCTTCAGCTTGTTTTCCTCTGTATTTGCAGCAAATCGGTCTTTAATCGGGCTATATATAGGCTATGCTTTTCAGGGGATCGGGCACGGTATGATATATACTACAGTAATCTCGGTATATCAAAAGTGGTTTCCAGCTAGACCCGGATTTGCCTCTGGTTTGGCAGTTACTGCAAATGCGATGTGCGGGTTTTTGTTAGCTCCTCCTAGCAGATCTTGGCTCGAAAATTATGGGGCCAGCACTACATTTTTAATTCTTGGTATACTTGTGGCAACATCTTGGTTACTTGGTGGGCTATTTATCAAGCTTCCAGAAAATTATACTGCAACTACTAAAGCTTCCTCATCTAACGATCTTACAACAAAAGAGATGATGCGCACCAAAGAATTCTACATTCTATTTGGAATTATGATTGCGGCTTTATTATCCTACTTTTTAATTTCTCCTATGGCCTATATCATCCAGGAGAACAAAGGCATCCTTGCGGAATATGCTATATACGCTGTTATGATTGGACCTATTGCCAATGCGGCTTGCAAACTGCTTTTACCAACTTTAGGAGATGAGCTTGGCCGGCTTCGCATTCTTCAATACGACCTTATGTGTGGCATCATCGGGTTGCTATTAATTTGGCTCGGCGCCGGGTATCTTAGCTCCATAGGCATCGTTTTGGTGTATGCTTCTTATGGCGGYGTTTTAGGAATATTYCCATCTATTACCAGCCAATATTTTGGCATAAAATATCAGGGTCAAAATTATGGTGCTATGCTATTTGGTTTTTCTATCACCGCCGTAATTGCTCCTGTTACGCATAACTTTATGCCAGGCAATACCTATATTTATGCTGGCATTTTATCTATCGTAATAGCCATTATATTTCTCAGAATACTTAGAAAACAAGCTTCATCTACTTAGAGAATACTTTCCTTAGCCTTAAGGTTGCTAAACTTGCCCGCCTTAGCGTAAAACTTGGGCCAAATTTATATTAAGGGGCGATTAAATAATGTTAAAACTAGGAATGCTCGGAGCAGGTCGAATCGGTCGTTTGCATGGTAATAATATAGCAAAATTTATTAGTGGTGCTACATTAGAAGCCATTGCAGACCCATATCTTACAGAAGATGCTAGAGAATGGGCAAAAGGTCTTGGTGTTCAAAAGATATATACCGATCCTGCCAAAATTTTTACTGATCCCGAAATTGATGCTGTTTTAATATGTTCTTCTACCGATACCCACTCGGAATTTCTTATGAAGGCCGCGGCTGCCAAAAAGCATATCTTCTGCGAAAAGCCTATCGACTTAGATACTACCAAAATCAAAGAAGCTATAAAAGCTGCTGAGCAGGCAAATATTAAACTTATGGTAGGTTTTGTTCGAAGATTTGACAGAGACCACGCCGCTGTTGGCGATATCGTTAAGTCTGGAAAGCTGGGTAAGCCGCATATTGTAAAAATTACTTCCAGAGATCCAGAAGCTCCGCCGCTAGAATACGTTAAAATTTCTGGAGGCATCTTCTCCGATATGATGATCCACGACTTCGATATGGCACGCTTTTTGGTTGGCAGCGAAGTTACTGAAGTTACTACAATTGGAAATATTTGTATAAATCCTGACATTGCGCAATACGACGACGTTGATACTGCTATTGTAAGCCTAAAATTTGAAAACGGCGCAATCGGAGTAATTGATAACAGCCGTGCTGCTAGATATGGTTATGACCAGAGAGTGGAAGTTCATTGCGACAAGGGATCTGTTGCCGATGAAAATAATTTAGAAAACCATGTTAAGATAAGCACCGCAGATGGCGTAGAAATTGCAAAGCCAACTTGGTTCTTCCTCGAGCGATACAATGACGCATTCGTAACGGAGCTACAAGACTTTGTTGATGCAGTACTAAACGATACCGAAGTTCCAACCAATGGCTTCGACGGGCTTATGTCTGTCTATATCGCACAAGCGGCCAAAATGTCTCTAGATCAAAAACGCACCATACTAATATCCGAATTAACTCATTAACCTCAAAGATCCCCCACCTATTAACTCCAGCGGGGGATCTCTTTTCTTTATTCAAATATACTTTTTAATTTGCTCTGCTACTGCATAGGCCAAGCCAACAGGTACTGCATTACCAATCATCTTATACCCCGTATCTACTGATGTATAGATAAACTCAAAATCATCGGGAAAACCCTGTACTCTCGCAACCTCTCTAACAGACAATCTACGATATAAGTGTTCTTGCCCCTCTGCAAATACATTTTTATTTTTCTCAACTTTTGGCATCTTGGGAGCCTGTGGATGTAATTGGCATTGTCTACCGCTTGCTTGTACTGTAAATCCAGGTTCATCCCACTGTCTAACCCTATTTCTACTCATGAACATTGTAGAAAAAGCACCAGTAAAATATTCATGACTTAAGAATTTTACGCTAGCATTCTTTTTATTTTTATCTAATGCAGGAACAGCATTATCTTTCAAGTCCCATAGTATATCCCTAAGCACAGGCTTATACTCCTGCGGCTTCGGAAACTCAAATTTTATATTTAGGTCTTTTCTAAATCCAATATAAAATACTCTTTTCCTATCCTGCGCTACGCCATAGTCATTTGCATTTAACAACTTTATAAACACGTCATAGCCCACTTCTTCAAATTGACTTACAATACCCTTTACCGCTTCATTGTGTCTTTGCGCCATCATACCCTTTACATTTTCAGCCAAAAAAAACTTAGGTTTCTTATCTTTTAGTATACGTATATACTCATAAAATAACCGGCCCCTAGGGTCTTCTATACCCCTTAACCTACCCGCCGCTGACCAACTTTGACAAGGGGGGCCACCAATGATGCCATCTATACCATCAGGAAAATCCGCCGAAGGTATTTTACTAATATCACCTTTAATCAGTGGTCCTTTATGATTTTTCTCATACGTTGCCCATATGGTCTTATCATACTCATTTGCTGCTGCTATCTCATAGCCCGCCTTTTCGAAACCTAGATCTAAACCACCAGCACCAGCAAATAAACTTATTAATCTCATATATATACTCCTATATTTAACAGTTATTTCTAAGTTAACCACAAAAATCCCCCACCTATTAACTCCAGCGAGGGATCTCTTTTATTTATTCAAAGTATCTATTTAGCAACCCTGCAAACGCCTTGCCATGTCTTGCTTCATCTTTTGCCATCTCGTGTACAGTGTCATGAATCGCATCTAGGTTTAGCTCTTTTGCCAATGCGGCTAGTTCTTTTTTACCCGCTGTTGCTCCATGCTCTGCCGTTACACGCATTTCTAAGTTTTTCTTTGTAGATGCCGTTACAACTTCACCCAACAACTCTGCAAACTTTGCCGCATGCTCCGCTTCCTCATATGCCGCCTTTTCCCAATACATTCCAATTTCTGGATATCCTTCTCTATATGCAACTCTCGCCATCGCAAGATACATCCCTACTTCTGTACATTCACCCTCAAAATTTGCGCGAAGCCCATCTACAATTCTTTTATCTACGCCAGTTGCCACTCCTACTCTATGCTCATCTGCAAACACCAAGCCACCATCTTCTGAAGCTACTTGCTTATCAAATTTCTTTGCAGGTGCCTTACAAATCGGACACTTTTTAGGTGCCTCAGATCCCTCATGAACATATCCACATACTGTACACACAAACTTTTCCATATTACAAAACCTCCATTAATTATTATTTTGCTTTGCGCATTCCGAGCAGACGCCTTGAAAAACTATATCATGACCACTAAATACAAATCCCTCCGCGTCTTTAATTGTACTCTCCAATTTTGACATATACGGCATTTCCACATCAATCATCTTATTGCAATGAACACAAACCGCGTGATAGTGATCGTGGCAAGAGTGGTCAAAACGCTCTGCTCCAGATGCTGTTACTATCTTTTTAATTTTATTATTTTGTGCCAATTGATTCAAATTTCGATACACTGTTCCCTTACTAATAGTAGGATRTTTTTTTATAATTAATTCATACACTTCAGCTGCTGTTACGTGGGATTTTAATTCATGTATAGCATCTAAAACCAAAGTTTTCTGAATTGTTTGTCTATGCTGTTTCATGTTATTCCTCCTTATTAGTAACTTGTTGTAATAAGAATTATATACTATTAGGAATAAATTGTCAATAGAAGATCAAAAAATAATTGAAATTGTTATTTTCGTTTGCTATAATGAGGTCAATTAAAATAACAAGGAGGTTTTTATGCGATTAGCACTGATAGGTTGTTCAATATTTTCTAGAGAAATAGGCTACGCAATAAGTAAAAGYAAAAACGTGATTCATTCATTTTGGCTCGAGCAGGGGCTACATAATACTCCGCAATTATTACAGCAGGCCATTCAAGATTCGATACACAAGRTTGAGGCAATTAACRCCAAGCGCAATGCCAAGCCATATGACGCTATCATTCTTGGCTACGGTTTATGCTCCAACGGCATTATCGGCCTTACCTCTAGCCAAATCCCTCTTATAATTCCGCGTTGTGATGACTGCATGGCCCTATTTTTAGGTTCGCAGCAAAAGTATCTCGAGCTGTTTAATAGTTCGGGCGGCATCTACTGGTACTCAAAACCGTGGATGGAAAACGGCACTATGCCTTCCAAAGAGCATTACGCTTCTTTATATGAAACATATCTCGAGGAATATGAAGACGAGGACACTGCGCAATATCTTATCGAGCAAGAAACCAGCTTTATTTCTCAATACGGAAATCTTTGTTTTATCAAATCCAACCTCTACGATGATGCTGCCGAGGTGGAACGCGCCAAAGTTATTGCCCAAGAATTTGACTGGGCCTATATGCAAGTGGACTCAAACCTAGGATTTATCACTGACTTGGTTGATGGCAATTGGGACGATCGATTTTTGGTATGCCAGCCATCGCAAAAAGTAGTCGCCGAATATACTGGCCTCAAAATTACTGCCCAATAAAAAAGGACCCCTTCTACAGAGTCCTCTATTTTTGCCTAAATATTCCATTTGTCAATATCAATCACTGCCGCTCCATCAGCAAAAAACTCGATCTCAGCTGCAGTGCCTTCTGGATATGCTGTTACTGTCATTGCGTATTCTCCGTCGTTTACAAATACTTCGACGATGCTCTTGTCTATCAATATATCCAATTTTACTGTTTTTTTATGATACGGAATCCATCTCGAATTTACTGGTATACTTTCATTCCCCAATATAGGATTTCCCATACACGACCTATCGATAGTTATTCTGCTATCATCTAACCAAATAACAACTTTCTCGTTGCCTGTCTTTAATACTGCAATCGAAAAGTTATTCGCATCTCCCATGTCTACATCCACGACCAGTTCACATACGTCTCCTGTAACTCCGTCAAATCTACGAACTCCCTCAACTTTTTCGCCTCTGTACATTACGTGATCCACACGATACGCTCGCAATTCTTCAACCGGGGTTTGCATCAGCTTTTCGTCCTTCCATTTCAGTACTCTCGGTATCGAAAAACTTCCCGCCCAATTATGTCGCAATACATTTGTTGGCATTGTACGATGCCACATCTGCGCCCAGGCAATCTTTGTTTTATCAAATCCAACCTCTACGATGATGCTGCCGAGGTGGAACGCGCCAAAGTTATTGCCCAAGAATTTGACTGGGCCTATATGCAAGTGGACTCAAACCTAGGATTTATCACTGACTTGGTTGATGGCAATTGGGACGATCGATTTTTGGTATGCCAGCCATCGCAAAAAGTAGTCGCCGAATATACTGGCCTCAAAATTACTGCCCAATAAAAAAGGACCCCTTCTACAGAGTCCTCTACTTTTGCCTARATATTCCATTTGTCAATATCAATCACTGCCGCTCCATCAGCAAAAAACTCGATCTCAGCTGCAGTGCCTTCTGGATATGCTGTTACTGTCATTGCGTATTCTCCGTCGTTTACAAATACTTCGACAATGCTCTTGTCTATCAATATATCCAATTTTACTGTTTTTTTATGATACGGAATCCACCTCGAATTTACTGGTATACTTTCATTCCCCAATATAGGATTTCCCATACACGACCTATCGATAGTTATTCTGCTATCATCTAACCAAATAACAACTTTCTCGTTGCCCGTCTTTAATACTGCAATCGAAAAGTTATTCGCATCTCCCATGTCTACATTCACGACCAGTTCACATACGTCTCCTGCAACACCATCAAATCTACGAACTCCCTCAACTTTTTCGCCTCTGTACATTACGTGATCCACACGATACGCTCGCAATTCTTCAACCGGGGTTTGCATCAGTTTTTCGTCCTTCCACTTCAGTACTCTCGGTATCGAAAAACTTCCCGCCCAATTATGTCGCAATACATTTGTTGGCATTGTACGATGCCACATCTGCGCCCAGGCAATCATAATGCGTCTACCTCGATCGTCACACAACGTTTGCGGTGCATAAAAATCTGTGCCTATGTCAATCTCATCGTGGCATTCTTTGGCATATTCCCCAGTCTCCCAATTCATCTTACCGCCAAAATACAGCGTGGATGATGTATTAAAAAATCTGTGACCGCTCCTCTTTATTGCAATAGGCGATGTAATCAATACATCTTTGCCATCTAGCTCAAATAGATCTGGGCACTCAAACATCACTCCCATATTGCCGCCCTCGCCATTGGCTATCGCTCTCACATACTCCCAGCTCAGCAAATCTCTCGATTTATACAACAATATATTGCCCGCCGCTGCCTTTGCCACTACCACCATATAAAATGCGTCATCTTTCTTAAACACCTTTGGATCTCTAAATTCTCCCGCATTCACTTGGCAATCTTCTGGCAGATCTGCTGCAGTCAAAACCGGGTTTCCTTCATACTTGGTAAAATTGATTCCATCCTCCGAATACGCTACACATTGCGTTTGCAGATGCGTTCCGTTTGCATCATCGGCAGCTCCAGTGTATATCAAATATAATTTGCCATCATGTTCTATCGCACTGCCCGAAAAGCATCCCACATTTTCATGATCCATATCCGGCGCCAATGCTATCGGCAAATACTCCCACCTTATTAGATCCTTGCTTTTTGCATGCCCCCAATGCATCGGCCCCCACACTGTGTCATGTGGATAGTGCTGATAAAATACGTGATACTCTCCTTTGTAAAATATCAGCCCGTTGGGGTCATTTAGCCATCCTGCAGGAACTGAAATGTGATACTTCGGTCTATATCTGTCATTCGTTACTGCTCGTAATAAAAATTCAACGCTTACTTCTCCCACATTTGCAAAAACTACTTCAGCATTTGGCAAACTCTCTTTGGTGCCAATCCCCACGACCGCCATTCCCGCTGCAATTGCGGCTTCCACTCCTGCAGTAGCGTCTTCAAATACTACACACTCAGCATTGGCCACTTCCGCTGTTTGCGCGGCAAGCTCAAATACCTCTGGGTCTGGCTTTGCTTTTTTTACTTTATTTCCATCGATTACTGTATCAAAATAATGGAGTATCCCTGTTTTTTTTAAAATCGGTACCGCGTTCTTGCTTGCGGATCCCAACGCAACTTTTATGCCTGCCTGCTTTAACTCACGCAATAAATTTTCCACTCCCGCTAGCAATTCACTATTGGTTATATCTTTTATCAACTCCAAATATATATCATTCTTTTTGTTTGCTATTCGATTGCGTTCATCTTGCGGCATATCTTCTTTATTGGCAAGCGTACACATAATATCCATGCAAGCCAATCTACTCACACCTTTAAAAGCTTCATTTTGTTCTTGTGTAAACTCAATCCCTAACTCATATCCAAGCTCTCGCCAAGCCAGATAATGGTATTTTGCAGTATCAACAATTACTCCATCCAAATCAAAAATTACCAATTTTAGCATCTCACGCCTCCACCGCTGCATTGGCAGCAATCTCTATTTCTCGATTCTTAATTATTACAGCTACAGCCCTCTCGCCCATGTTTGCCACCACAACTGTATCTTTTGAGGCTTTTACACATAATTTTTGCCCCAGATAATACATATTAAATTCAATCTTCTCCATTTCCGCTGGCAATCTAGGATTGATGTGTAATTTTTCTCCTATCATTCTAACTCCCGCAAATCCATATATGATACACTGCCACACCCCGCCATACGATGCCGCGTGAACTCCCTCGTCACACGAATGCTTTTCTTGGCCTATATCAATAAGCAACGCTCGCTTAAACAATTCATATCCATATCTCTCATACCCTATGTCATTTGCCAAAACAGCGTAAGTACTTAAACTCAGCGATGAATCATGCAAACAAAACGCCTCGTAATAATCAAAGTTCGCCTTCTTAATTTCGTCTGCCCATCTTTCTCCAAATAACAAAAACAATACCATAATATCTGCTTGCTTCGATACTTTCAGTTTACTAATTTGCTCCATTCCATAGTCTTTTGCTATGCTAGCAACCAGCTCGGCCTGCCTATATTTAGTTAGATCTATTTCTTCTAAGCTTCTATAGGTTCTGTCTTGGTCTATTATTAGCTCTGCATCTGGAACAGGCACATAAATACGCTCTGCTCGCTCTCTAATTGTTTCTATTACTGCTCCAATCGAGATTTTTTCGTCCAATCTAGCAAGCAGCTCKGGGTCTTTAGCCAACAAATCGTTATAGCTGCGACACGCATACTCCATATTCCACTTTGCCAAATAGTTTGTATACGCATTATCATCAACATGCTCGGTGTATTCATCCGGACCTATAACATCATTGATATGGTACTTTCCATCTGCATACTCCAATCTCGAATTCCAAAATTTTGCTGTCTCCATTATAATTTCGTAGCCATATGAATTCATAAATTCTTGGTCTGCTGTAAAATTATTATACAAATACACTCCATACGCAACATCCGCTACGATGTGTATCTCGATATCTCCCGTTATAACTTTTAGTTGATCGCCCGTATAAACATCCACRCCATTATACTTTGGAGTTACTTCACCATCTTTGGGATTTGCTGCCTCCCAAGGGAACATCGCACCTTCAAATCCGTTCTCCTCCGCCTTACGCCTCGCTCCCTCCAATCCCAAATATCTATATTCCAACAGCTTTCTAGCCACTGCAGGGTTTTGCACTATAAATCTTGGCAACAAAAAGACTTCTGTATCCCAAAATGTATGCCCCTTATAACCTTCTCCCGACAGCCCCTTTGCACCTATATTCATTCTATTGTCATGGGATGGCGTCATCACAAACATATGATACATAGCGTAGTTGATCCCCAGCTGAGCTATTGCCTCGCTCGATGTTATCTTAATGTAATCCCGCTCCCAAAGCTTTGCCGCCAAAACTTCAACACTCTCTTCTAGCAGCTCAAAGTATCCTACAGCCATCTTTTGTGCCAAAATTTTATACGAGGCGCAAGGCTCATCGCATCGCACTTCATCCGCATCATTGGAGGTGTAATAACTTATATATTTTTCTATCGCTACAACACTCCCCGCCGCAACATCCAARTTATACTGCGCCGAAATCGTTCTCCTCGACATTTTAGGTGCTGGCACCAAATCCAATTCTGCGTCATCTACAAAAATCTTATGACTTGCATTTACATAAATATCTATTTTCGATTGATTTGTCACCAAATGTGTATATGCAAATTTCTTTTCATAAAACCTACGYACATTTTCTATCAGATGGCATTCTCCCGAATTAGTCGCGCGGTTATCGATACCCGAGAGCACAACAATCTGCGCCGCTTTTTTCATTGCCGTAATCTCGACGCGCGACACTGCAATATGMACATCTGCTGCCGATACAAAACGTCTCATCACAAATCTAAATTCATTCTCTTCGGTTTTATATGCAAACGTTCTGGTTAGCTCTCCTGTTTTTAAGTTCAAAATTTTGCTATAATTTTCCACGTTATTTTCTGCTAAGAAAAATCTCTTGCCATCAATTAATAGCTCCATCGAAAACGCGTCCGAGATGTTTGGTAATTCTGTAACTTCATTTTCCATTGCGATATTAAACGTACCAGCAATTAGCGTTGTTGCAACTTTTTTAGGATAAGCTTCYTCCGCATAGCCACGTATACACATATAGCCATTGCCCTGACACATAATAGATTCCGTTTTTCCTAAACTCATCTCATCGAAGCTATCTTCAGATAGCAAAAAATTTTCGAATTCTTCTACGCCCTTATCATATACTATCACTTTAACACCTCACCACAATATTGTAATCTGCCGAATTTTTATTTACATCAACTGTTACCGCACCATTTTTTCTTTTAATCGTTATATCAATTATACAGTCACCCACTTGCAAATTTTTTATTGCTATCTCATTTAACGCCACAGGCAAATTGGGCTCAATAGTTATTGATCTATTTGGCGCATCTGCTGTTAATCCCACGATATATTTCATAAACACATGGTGGATCCCATACCCCGACCAAAATTGCATAAAGCATCCATCATCTGGCAATATCTCACTTATTGCTGCAGGCATATCTACATACATACTTTCTGCCAAACATTTTAGCAATTCGTAGGCCTTATCAATTTGACCATTTGCCGCAAACACCTCGGCCAAGCACCCCGTGTTTATGGACATCGATTTATTTAGAGTATACACATCGTCGACTGGATCRTCTTTATCATTACACATGCAACTAATTTTCATACCATAATCGTTATAAAAATCTGGTTGCAACATCTGATCTAACCCTTCATCCTTGATATGTTGCGGTACAAACCTTTTGCTATATGGCAATATCGAAACCCAGTTTTTCAGCACCAGCGCTACCCATTCTCCGGTCGCATTCTCTAACACTTTATCAAAATATTTTTCCATTGCAGAACTAAGAGTTGGCGTATTTTTTATAGAATTCACCAAGATGTCTCGACTAGCTGCCGCTTCGTGCGGGCTACAAATGATATCTCCAAAGAATCTTTCTTCTTTATTATAAAATCTGTCCAAAACTTCTGCACACAACGCTTCTCTATCCTCGCGATACCCTTCTATCAACTCAAACCTTTGCATTTGCTCCGCCAGATATTCCATATGCTCATATGCATCAATCGTCAATATAGCAACATCAATCAACCTGCCCTCGATTCCTTCAACTTCTACTATTCCATTGCCTTTCGGACAAACCGAGTTTCCCTGAGCTTGCTCTTTTATCCACGCTATYCCCAATACGCAAAACTCAAAGATCTCTTCCAAAAATACTTTATCTGCAGTCCATTTGTAAGTTTCATATACTGCGCTTATAAATTGAGACGTCTCCTGTAARTTTCCTTTTCCATAGACAACACCCCAAGGCGACATTTCATGTATCACACGCCCATTTCCGTTTTCTTGCCACGACAATTTTTTTAACAACCGCAACGTTTTGGCTGTCATATCATGTTGCCCTACTGCAAGGGTTCCGTATATTCCATATGTGGTATCGCACCCGAAAAACCATTGAAAGTCTGGAAACCCTGCAGTATAGCCTTCGCCTATCCCATCTATGTCTTGCACCAGCATATCATAATTTAGCTTTAGCCCTGCAAAGACTTCGTTAAACTGTTCGTCATCTGTTATCAATTCTGTTGCCTTCAGTAGTTCTTTGCGCCTAATTTTTTGTGCCGCAAAATCTGGGATCGCATTGTCATTTATAGAATCGGCATCGCTAGCGGCAGAAATATATATCGCAAATACATCTTTRAGCTCAAATTTTATTTTTACCTCCACGGCATCTCCCGCCTGAGTTACAACAATTGTCGCATCTTCAGCCAAAGATACTTTTGCGTAATATTCCTCTTYCAGATGCGCTACAGTGACGCTACTTTGGTTTTGCGCCACTACAGCCGTTGCAGCATCTCYAAAATTTACCATATCTGCAGTCCAGCATCCTTCTATTTTTAGTAGAATCTTAAACTCCACCGCTACTTTTTTTTCTGTTGCCGAAAATTCTATAGCCAATACTTTCTGGTTATCTGCGGCATTAACGGCCACTTCAAATTTGTCATATATAAATCTACTTTCACCGTCATCAAAAACGTAGGCATTCGCTATTGCAGCCTTCCCATCTACGGCAATTTCATATCCTCTCGAAAGCTTAATCGGCTGCGCAAAGATGCCCGACATTTCTCCCAATATGTGATGCCCCATTGGCTTAAACGTCCCGTCTTGCTTGCCTACTGCATAAATTTTGTTTGATGAGACAACGTAATTATCCTTGCCTAAGTTATCAGTTTTTTKAATGTGCATAAGTCCTCCCAATTATTTAATACCCGAAGTTGTAACGCCCTCTATAAAATATTTCTGACATATTAAAAATAAGATTACCATTGGAATTGATAATAGCATAGCGCCGGCCATTGTCTGATTTGGAAACGAAAAATACTGGCTATTTAGCGACGCCATCCCCACCGGCAATGTATACATATCACGCGACGTAATCAATAAATTTGGCATAAGAAAGTTGTTCCAACTTCCCATAAATGTCATAATTATAATTGTAGTAATTGCRGGTTTGGCAAGCGGCAATGCTATTTTGAAGAAAATTCCTCTGCGCGAGAGCCCATCTAATTGCGCAGCCTCCTCCAAGCTGATTGGAAACGATATAAAAAATTGGCGCATCATAAATATGTTAAATGCATTAAACAAAAACGGAATTATTAGCCCCACATACGTATTGATAAAGTTGAATTTATTTAGTAGCATATACTGTGGAATCATTGTGATYTGTCCTGGTATCATCATCAGCCCCAAAATCGTCATAAATATGATATTTTTTCCTGTAAAGTCAATTCTTGCCAACGCATATCCTGCCATTGTGCTTAAAATAACCCCCAAAAGAGTTACGCTAATGGCTATTATAAAGCTGTTAAAATACCATCTGCCTATATCATTTTTGACTATTAAGTCAACATATGTGCCAAAGCTTAGATTCGAAAAGTCAAAATTTAGTTTATACGCTTCCTTGCTTGGTCTAAGCGACGTATAAAACGCCCAAAAAAAAGGAAACAACGCAATAAACGCATATCCTATCGTCAAAAAATAAAATAGCACTTTCATAGGCCTAGAAACAGTTTTATCCATTTACCTTCCTCCTTTTTGCTGGACGCTCTTCTCGCTCTTCAAATATTGATTTCTGCATAACTGTTARCGCAAAAATTATAATAAACAATCCCACCGCAACGGCAGATCCGTAGCCCAAACGATTTTCTCCAAATGCTTTATTATATAAATACAAAACCACTGTTGTCGTTGAGCCCAATGGCCCCCCGGTTCCTCCAGAAATAATAAATGCCTGATCAAACATTTGCAGCGTGCCTATCATTCCCACAATTATTACAAACATCGTTTTTTCTCTAAGCAATGGCACCGTAACGCTTAAAAATCTTCTTACACTGCTTGCTCCATCAATTGAGGCGGCCTCATATACTTCATTTGGAATATCTTGTAGCCCTGCCAAAAACACTAGCATCTGCGTTCCCACCGTCGACCATATTGCCATAATCATCGCAAGCGGCAATGCATACTTTGGCTCATTAAACCAACTCACTGCTTCAAACCCAAAAATTCCCARAAARCGATTTGCTATACCATTCGTATTGAATAAGAACATAAACATTGCCGCAGAAGCAACTGCAGAAGTTACAGCCGGAATATAATACGCCACCCTAAAAAAAGTCTTTCCTCTAATTTTTTGATTCGCCACTGTTGCGAGCACAAGCGCAATTGCGGTCTGAACCGGCACAACCACAATCGAATATTTCACCGTGTTATATAACGCCTGATAAAATGCAGGATCAGCAAACAATTCTTTATAATTTTCAAACAAAACCCATTCAGATTGCTCTGGTTTTAGCATGTTGTAATCTTGAAAGCTCAACATAAACGAATATATTGCAGGGCCAATTACAAAAACTAGCATCAAGATTACTATAGGAGCTACCATTATCCATCCATCAATATTTTCTTGTGTCTTCTTGTTCATACATACCTCCTTCAAAAAAATGCCACATATAGCAATCCAACTCATTGCATCTATGTAGCCTCTTAATTTTCATATTTATTGTTTAGAAAGCGCTTTATCTATATTTGCCTGTGCCGCATCGAACGCCTGCTGTACCGTACTTTTATCATCTAACAATACGCGCTCCATTGCCTTGGCCGCCTCGTCAACCACTGTCGCCGAAATTACCCCATAGTTAAATTCACTTGCAACGGGAGCTTGATCCGCAAACACCGCGCGCTCTGGCCAGTTTTTCTTAAATTCCTCTAACGCAGTGTTTCGAGAAGGCATTGCTCTGCCCGCATCTGCAACTACCTGTTGCTGCTCAGCTGAAGTTAAAAACTTAATTACATCTTTTGCCTCTTCTGGATAATCAGTATTTTTTGACATTGAATACGCCACTGTAAACTGCATCGATGCCGGCGTCTCTTTATACGGTATTGGAACCACGCCATAGTCCAAATCTGGCGCCAACTCCAACAAGCTATTAACCATCCAGTTGCCCTCTAYAGTCATAGCAACGATCTCCGACGCAAACGCATCGCCATTCCAGCCCACACCCAATTGCTGCGGAGTCTGAGCATACCCATCTTTAATAAGCCCRATCCAATATTCATACGCTTCTATATTTTTGGGATTATTTAGAGTCGGTTTTCCATCTTTCATCATGGTTCCACCATTAGAATAAAAGAACGGCTGCGCTCTATCCAACCCATTTTGTAGAGACAAACCCACCACTCCATCTTTGGTCAGCGCCTTTGCAACAGCAGTTAAATCATCCCATGTGGTTGGTGCTTCTAACCCTGCATCTGCAAACATCTTTTTATTATAATATAATGCCAACGTTGAGAAATCTTTTGGGATTCCATATAGCGTACCATCTTGCCCCCTAAATCCATTAAGCAACGCGG
>NZ_ABEQ01000072.3 GCF_000171335.1 Candidatus Epulonipiscium viviparus | reverse complement strand
TGCTTTTGCCATATTTTAGGAGGAATATAATGAATAAAACAGAATTAGTAGCTTCAATGGCCGAAAAATCGGGGCTAACTAAAAAAGATACCGAAAAAGCTTTAAAAGCATTTGAAGAAAGTGTAATGGATGAGCTTAAGAGTGGTGGAAAAATTCAGTTAGTAGGCTTTGGAACATTTGAAGTTACTAACAGAAAAGCGCGAGTAGGAAGAAATCCTAAAACAAATGAAGAGATACACATTCCGGAAAGTAATGTCCCTAAGTTTAAGGCAGGGAAAGCCCTTAAAGATATGGTAAATCTTTCGAAATAAATCAGGGCCCTATTATAGGGGTTCTTTTTTTTTTAAAGGAGAATAATATGAGAATCGATAAGTTTTTAAAAGTTAGTAGAATAATTAAACGACGAACTATTGCACAAGAAGCATGTGAAAAAGGTCGCGTTTTGATCAACGGAAAAGTTGCAAAACCAGGATCTGTGGTAAAAATTGGCGATATGTTGGAGCTTAATTTTGCAAATAATGCTACAAAATATGAAGTTTTAGAAATTAAAGAGCATGTAAAGAAAGAAGAAACTACTTTAATGTATAGGATTGTGGAATAATTTATATGCACTATAAATATAAATAGTATATATTGATATTTATAGGGAGTGGTGAAATTGGACGAGAAAGCGCGTAAAAAACATGAAGTTAGCTTGATTGATAGAAAAAAATTAGTTCTTACGGCCATTAAGGATGTTTTTTCTTTTGATGAGCAACTGATTAAACTTGAGACGATTTCAGACGGCTTTATGGATATAAAAGGAACCAAACTTCACATAATCAAAATAAATCTGGAGAGCGGAGAATTGATTGTGGAAGGCAATATAACAAGCATTATATACGATAACGGAGCGCCTGCAAAAAAAAAGTCAGGGTTGTTTCGAATAATTAGATAATTAGATAAGTGGGTGAACTATGATAAATCAACTGGTATCAGATCAAGCGGCACTGTTTTGGGAGTGTATTAAGATTGGTATAGTTATGGGGGCGATCTACGATTTACTTCGTATCGCCAGAAAAATTATAAAGCATATTGACATATTAGTACATATTGAAGACATATTGTATTGGGTAACCTGTAGTTTTATAGCTTTTGGTGTTTTATATATGCATAATTACGCAGATATTAGACCATTTTCGATTATAGGAATCGGTCTTGGTGCGGCGATGTATTTTTTAACTTTAAGTATTATTTTTATGAAAATAGCAACGGAGATAATAAACTTTATTCATGCGTGTATAATACGCATATATAACCTGATTTTAATTCCGGTAAATTGGATAATCCGTCGGCTTAAAATTCCTGTGAAATACGCAAATAAAAAGCGCATTGTTTATGTTGAAAAAGGAAAAGAAGAAGCAAGACGAATTAATCGCAAAGTTGTTATGGGACAAGCTGATATTAAAACAGATATCAATATTATTAGAAACAGAGTCAAAAAATAAAATTACCAAGTGGTATTGGGGTCAAATCCAAATACTTGCAAAGGTTCAAGCAAATCGCTTTTCGCAATATCCTGAGGAGAGACAAATAAGCCTCGATTACTATCTATATTCATTTTAAATGGTATATAAGCCTGCCAAATTATATGCGCACAATGCGTAATATTGGGAGGCTTTTTTGAATGCTTAAATGCTAGTATATTGTAAGGTATACCAGAAAGAGTGGCGATAGCATTGGCGGCCACATCATCTAAAAAGGCGTTGGTTTTGCCTACGGGGCGTAGCATCTTAAAAGTTGTATAATATTCCCAGTTTTCAGCCTTTTGTAGTCGGCTAACGCTACCAGGGCTAAAAGATTCCAAAACGTAGCCATTAGCGGCGTCTACAACGATTCCCGCGTGTCCATGTCTCCAATTAAAGGTGTATGTGGATTTGGTTAAAAAGATATCTCCGTTTTGATATGGTGCAAGCTCAAAAACTTTTTGCCTTTTGCCAGCAATCAAAAATTGATCCCATCTTGTAATAATGCTCATATTTGTTTTAACGATGTTGATTGGGTCGTAATACTCTTTTTGAAACTCTAGCATACGAGCAACAAAAGAAGGAGTTTGCTGCAGTTGATCCACAATAGGCTGATATATACCAGTTTGCTCGAGTATAATTTGATAATCGGCGGTGGTCAAAATGGGCTTGGTAAGTATAGGTATTAGATCGATTTTGGAGTGCGAAGGATAATAGAAGCCGCTTTGCTTTACAAGATAGGTAGAACCCAGACAGATAGTAGTAATGATGGCTATAAGTAAAATAATTTTTTTCAAGACGTGATCTCCTTATGTGATTTGATAAAATTATTTTGACCGAAAAAGCTATTTTTAAAACCAAATTATGTATATTTTTGAATATTTGCAAGATACTATTAATATAATTCTTTGTGGACATAAATTTGTTCTAGAGTTTAAAAATTATGTTATGTGGAGAGAGGTTTGGCTAATGAGACAAATTTTGAATATGGATTTTGACTGGAAATTTCATGACGGAGATATTGTATGTACAAATTTTAATTCGGTACATGAAATTTTTGAAAATCCGAGCTTTATGAAATCGGCTAACTGCGGTATATCAAAAGTGGGATATAATTTGCATAAATGGGATGATATTAAGGTACCGCATGATTTTAGACACTACAAATCAGAATTTTCTGAAAATGCTGTATCATCACAGGGATATTTAACCACCGGTATTGCTTGGTATAGAAAAGAATTTTTTGTGCCAGCAGAAACAGAGGGAAAAAGCATTACAGTCGAGTTTGATGGTATCTTTAGAGATAGCGAAGTGTATGTTAACGGAAGTTATGTTGGAAATCATTTAAGTGGATACACAAGTTTTAGTTATGATATTTCGGACTTTATATTATATGGCGAAAATAACGCTATTGCAGTGCGAGTTGACGCGACCAAATATGAAGGCTGGTGGTATGAAGGCGCTGGAATATATCGTGATGTGCGTTTGGTAATAGCAGATCGTCTAAAAGTAAAGTATAGCGGAGTATTTGTAAAGCCGGAAGTTAGAGGAAACGCTGGCGGACTAGAGATAGATGTGGAGCTTGAAAACGAAGCGGCGAATAACGGAGATGCGAAACTCGTTGCTGAAATTTTGTCCCCATGTGGAGAAAAGGTTGGCGAGTTTGATACTACTATAAAATTGGAAGAATATGAAGAGACTTGCGCTACTATCAAAGGAGAAATTAGTAATATTTGCTTGTGGGAGCTAGATAGCCCTAAACAATATAAAGCTGTAATAAGTGTGTATCTAAATGATCAAAAAGTGGATGAATACACGCAAAAATTTGGATTTAGAACTATTGCGTATACGGTAGAAAATGGGTTTGTGCTAAATGGAAAGCCAACAAAGCTTCAAGGGGTATGTGTTCACGATGACTTTGCAGGTGTTGGGGGAGCGATGAGCCGATCTGTCATTAGGCATAAGATTTTCTTATTAAAGCAATGGGGCGCTAATGCCTATAGAAGCTCTCACAACCCGCCGTCTCCATATTTGCTAGAAGCTTGCGATGACTTTGGTATCGTGGTGATGGACGAAGTGCGTCTTATGAGCAGCTCAAAGGAATTTTTAGGACAGATGACAGATCTAATAAAGCGTGATAGAAACCATCCGAGTGTATTTATTTGGTCTATTGGAAACGAAGAAATGGCAATACACGGACGTAAAGTGGGCGTAAAAATTGGAAACCATATGCTACGAGTAGCGCATAAGCTGGACCCAACTAGAGCCTGCACGTATGCTAATAACGGACATTGGCATGATATTACTATATTCCATGAGCAAAATGGCCTTCATATGGATGTATATGGATTTAATTATTATTGCCTAAGAACATTTGATATGTATGAGAAATTCCACGAAAAATATCCAGATAAGATGATTATAGGAACAGAAAACGGTTCGGCATTGTCGACGAGGGGACAATATTTACCAAGAAAAGGCGAAGACACTGCAGATGCGTATACCAAGTCTTCTATGAAAATTATGATCTGGAGCAACCCGGAGAGATTGTATAACATCAGTGCGTATGGTGAGGCATATACAACTTGGGGAGCAACACCGTTAGAAACATTTAGAACTGCAGAGCCAAATTATGTTTCAGGATATTTCTTGTGGACTGGGTTTGACTATAGAGGAGAAGTTGTTCCGCTAGATTGGCCAAGTACAATCACTCGTTTTGGGTTAATTGACCTCTGCGGCTTTACCAAAGATTTAGGGCATCACTGCCGTGTAAAATGGTCTCAAGAGCCGGCGATTCACTTGTATCCACATTGGACATTTGATGACAATGTAGGTGAGTTAGAAGTGGATATGGTCGCTAATACCGAAGAAGTGGAACTAATTGTGAATGGAAATTCGTATGGCAGAGTAGAAAACCCTAAATGGGATATCGTGAAAAACTTTGTAAAATATGAAAAAGGCGAAATTACTGCAATCGGTTATAATAATGGAGTCGAAGTGATTAGAACTGGCTACAAGACTGCAGGAAAACCGGCAAAGATTAATCTAGAAATTGTTCAGCCGCGAGATTATGTCGCAGATGGAGAAGATAATGTGTTTGTAAAAGTGGATGTTTTGGATGAAAATGGAATTCACTGCCCTAATGCAGATACGTTGATCTCGTTTGAAGTGACTGGTGACGGCGAATTTTTGGGTTGTGGAAATGGGGATCCGCTCGACTTGGCTCATGAAATGAATCCATCTAGAAATCTATTTAACGGATTGGCATTAGTAATTATGAAAACTAAACGTCATACTGGCAAAATGAAGCTTGTTGCTAAATCTTTTGGCTTAGAATCTGCCGAGATAGAAGTGGATGTAACAATTCCGGGAACAGATGTGTTGGTAGAATCTGCAAGAAGCAAGACTAAACCAAAAGCAGCAGAACCCGAAAAAGATGCTGCTGATAATGCATTTTAATAGTTTTGATGATGTCTCTCATTTATTTGGGAGACTATTTTTGGTGCCTAAAATACAATGTTAAGATGATCATTTATGACCATTTTTTTTGGCATTGAGTTACTGGAAGGGTGTTGATTAATAAACATATTTATATCAATCAAATCTTTGTATGATAATTCTAAGTGATCTGCAAAAGTAATGCCACCTGTATAATATGGATTATTTAATTCGTGCGCAAATTCAAATGGATGAGCTGTATAAATTGTAGTGCCAGATTGAGTATTGTTTAATAAGTTAAAAGTGGCCCACTTAAATTCGGAGTAATCACTAAGAGGAAGAAATTTGATATATAAAGTGCCCTTCATTAAAAAATCGCCAACAAATAATTGTCGTCTTTGAGGGTCGTATAGAGAAATAGATTCAGAATGGTGACCAGGTGAATATAATGATTGCAATTGTCTGTTGCCTAAATTGATAAATTGTGTATTCTCCAAAACCTTAGAAAACTTTATTTGTTTTGATGGTTGCCCTTCTAATATTCGGAGCGTAGATTTAAGGGAGGGATATATAGTGTTATCGAGCACATTTTGCTGTAATAAAAGTTGATTTTGAGATAAGTATATGGTTTTAAATTTATCGATGTTTCCTATATGATCATAGTGATAATGACTAATCATATGAATTATAGGCAGATCTGTTAGTGCTTGTACGACAGCAGAAATATCTTGTATACCAATTCCAGAATCAAATAGCAATGCTTGCGTATCGCCTATAATTAAGTAGCTATAATTTCTTTGCCAATACCGAGGCTCGCCTATTGCAATAGTAGTTTCATCAATATACTTTAAAGTAAAATAATCATCAAACCATATTTCATCATCATAGATAAAAGTTGTGCTTTTCGGAGAAATTTTGGATCGTTTAGATAATAATTTCGGCAATATGTCATATATTTTTGTGTAAATACTCATATATTTTATCATTCCTGTCGATTAATATTTTTTTATTGCTACTACTATTAATATGTATCAAAAAAATATAATAGTAGTATATAACAAAATGGCCCTAGTCCGCTTGAACGGTGCTAGAGCATTGATAATTCAATTAGTATAACAATAGACTATGGTTATGTCAAATAAAAAATTATTGTGATAATATTTCGACATATCCGAGATCGGCATTAACGCGAATTCGTTGCCCAGTTTTAATAAGTGTAGTCGCATCCTCTACCCCGACAACTGCAGGTAAACCATATTCGCGAGCAACTACGGTGCCATGAGTTAGCAATCCGCCAATCTCCATAACTAGTCCAGCGGCATTTATAAAAAGTATAGTCCAGCCAGGATCTGTAAATGGAGCGACTAAAATTTCGCCTACTTCAACTTTGGCATCTGCAGGGTCGGTAATCACTCGCGCAAAGCCTTCAACTACTCCTGATGATACGGCCATTCCTGGTAATGCGTCCTTGGGAAATTGCTCCATGTTTTGCTTAGCGGTGATGATCTCACCATCGCTTGTCATAAGGCTAGGAGGTTTCAAACGACCAAAATATTCGTATTCGTTTTTTCTAGTGGCAACAAGATCCTGAAATACTTCTTCGTTTTGGACCGCAGCGTATAGCTCCCAAAATCCCAAATAAAATATATCTTCGCGATTATCAATGCGCCCGGCGGCAACAAAGGCATCAGCTATTTCTAGATATAGTCGTCTATTATGTTTCAAATAGTGGGTTATTAAAAATTTATGATGCTCTCTAAGAGGCATRCAATCTCTAAAAATTTTGATAAGCTTTGTCGCTCGTTTGGCTTTTCTAGAACCATGTTGCATGCGAATGACTTCTATAAATGCTTTTTCCATAGTATGAGCATGTTGAACTGTTGCTAAAAAGTTTTTACGATGCTCTCCAGAAATGCCAGTTTCTACCAGCGATAAAATAGATTTGGCAATAAACTTTGGATTATCAGCCCATCGTTTAACTGCAATATCGATTTCGCCTGCAGCACGGGATCCATATTTGGCCATAAAATTGTTAAAGCTAGTTCGAAATTCGGTATAATCATCACCTAAATTATTGACGCGTTCAAAAAGTGAATCATAGTCTGTATCAGATAAAAGATCAATAAGATGAGAGTTCGCACGTACAAGGTCTGCTAAATCACCAATCCACAGCCCCAAAAGAGTGGTAATATTTCCTTCTAATCCTTTAGAAATTTCGCTTATGTACATAGAACTTCCCAGTAATTTAAACTCCATTTTTGTAAGCAATTTCATAGCAACAATTCCAGGAATCACTTCAGATAAAATATTTTGAATAGCAGATTTGAGAAAAATACTTTGCCCATATATAAATTCTAATTTATCTTTGTGGGTTCCGGTGATCGAATAAAGTTTATTAAGTTCGACAACTTGTTGCTCTACTAAAAAATCAATTTTTTCAACTATATTAGAAGTATCCTGTGTGATAAAATTTTTAATGGATTGAAATAAAACGGGTTTAAATTGTTTTTTAAATGGATTCAAGTTAAGGTTTGATTTAATTTTATCATGTTTGGATTGAACTAGCTGCTTAATTGCGGTTCCTAAATTTGCATCCACATTATTGATGATTGCAGGAAGTATTTTTTGGCCTAATTTATGGGTTAAAAAAGGTGAGATATTTATATATAATCTGCCTGCAGCATTGGCTAAAAAGCGTGGATTATATTCTGCAAGTGGAATATCTTCCGTTCGAAATAGCAATCTTATCGAATCTTGCCCTAGCGGAGATATCGGGTTTGTCATCATCTGAATATGATTGAGTGATAAAAACACTTCTAAATCTGATGTAGTAGAAGTAGGTATCGGAAATAGAGATGTTATTGATCGTGTTTGTAGTATAAATATTTTGCCAGCATCAATGCACCATTCAATATCTTGAGGAGCGTCGTACATTTGTTCTAATTTTAACCCCAAAAGGGCAAGTTGCTCAATAGTATTATCGTCTAGTACGGTCATGATAGATTGATTTACATCAAGCTCCACTTCTGTTGTTCCTATATGGGTATCAGAAATAACGGCAGTCTTTTTGACGGCTATATGTTTACTTTTTATCTTAGATAATTTTTTATTATATTTGTAAATATCTGGCAAAATTGTGCCAGACGCAAGTGATTCGCCAAGTCCAAAACCGGCATCTATAGAAATGTACTTTCGATTTCCGGTCACAGGGTCTGCGGTAAACATTATGCCTGCAGAATCAGAATTGATCATCTGCTGAACTACAACTGCCATAAAAACTTGGTCATGAGCTATATTATGTTGGTTTCTATATAATATCGAACGATCGGTATATAACGATGCCCAACAACTTTTGATAGCATACAGAATATTGTCTATGCCTGAAATATTTAAGTATGTATCTTGCTGTCCGGCAAAGGATGCGTGTTTTAAATCTTCTGCAGTTGCGCTAGATCTAATAGCAAAGCGGGTACTGGCTGGAAATATRGCTAGGGCAGCRACAATCTGATTTTCTAATTCTTGATCCATTTCTTTTGATACGAAGTTGTCTCTAATTTGTTTTGAAATATCTGATACATTTTCTAAATTGACAGTTTTCAATTTAGCCATAATTTCAGAGTTTTTATTATCACCCCAAAAAGTTTTGTATGCTGCTGTAGATATACAAAATCCATTAGGAACTGGCAATCTGGCCTGAAAAATTTTTCCTAGATTAAATCCTTTACCACCAACAAGATTTAAATCTCCATCTCCTATTTCTTCGAAAAAAATAATTTGGTTCATTTATTTTCCCCCTTTCTATATAATTATACCAAAAAATCAAAAACGTGCAACTATTTTAATGCTATATTGAGAAAGACGACCCAGTTGAGTCGTCAGTATAGTTTTAAATATGCCAGATTTCTTCATTATATTCTGCAATAGTTCTGTCGCTAGAAAAAAATCCAGCTTCTTTGATATTGCGAAGCATTAGTTTGGACCAATTTTCTCGGTCTTCATAGTCTGATAGCATTTGTTCTTTAACTTTAATATAATCGAGGATGTCAATTAAAGTCATAAAATAATCTTTGCGAATAATTTCTGTGTGCAACGCTAATAGAGTAGGTACATCACCAACTTTAAGCATTTGCGGAGAAATAATAAACCCGACTAGTTTGCGAATATATTCATCGTTGATATATAGGTCAGCTGCAGTGTAGCCATTGGATTTGTATAGATCGATAATCTCATCGCTGTGCTTGCCAAAAGTGTAGATGTTTTTTGAGCCAACAAGCTCGGCTATTTCGACGTTTGCACCATCTTGCGTACCTAAAGTTACCGCTCCGTTTAGCATAAATTTCATATTGCCGGTTCCGCTGGCTTCTTTTGATGCAAGAGAAATTTGTTCTGAGATATCACAAGCCGGAATAAGCTTTTCTGCAAATGTTACGTTGTAGTTTTCGATCATAACCACATTTAGATGCGGCGAAACTTCGGGATCGTTTTTGATAATGTCGCTGATACACAATATGGCATGAATGATGTCTTTGGCAGTTGTATATGCGGGGGCAGCCTTTGCTCCAAAGATTGTTGTAATTGGAGTTTTTGGAATATTTCCCTTTTTGATTTCAAAATATTTGTGAAAAATATAAAGCAGATTCATTTGCTGTCTTTTGTATTCGTGTAGTCGCTTGATTTGAATATCTAAAACAGAGTGATCATCGATATCAATATTGGCCATTCGCTTTAGATATTTTTTGAGATGCGTTTTCTTAAGTTGCTTAATTGCGAGGAGTTCTTGTAATGCCGCGGGATCGTTTTCGAGAGCTCCAAGTTTGGTGAGGTTTGTGGCATCCTCTCTAAAATCACTGGCACCATGCTTATCGATAAAAGCTGTTAACTCTGGATTTGCATGGAGAAGCCATCTTCTAAATGTTATACCGTTAGTTTTGTTGTTAAATTTATCTGGATAAATATCGCAGAATGCAGACAACTCCTCTTTTTTGAGAATTTCTGTATGCAAAGCTGCTACGCCATTTACGCTATATCCGTAGTGCATATCGAGTCTTGCCATATGAACCCTATTTTTGGAGTCGATAATGTGCAATTCGGGATTTTTTGGATATGCTTTTTCTATGATGGCTGCTAATTCTTTGATTTCTAGAACCAGATGCGGAACAACTTCTTCTAGATATTCTAGAGGCCATTTTTCTAGCGCTTCTGCCAATATTGTATGGTTAGTATAGGCACAAGTTTTTGTGACAACCGCAATTGGATTTTTAACGTTTTCGAGTTTAAGCAATCGTATAAGTTCTGGAATTACCATCGATGGATGCGTATCGTTGATCTGAACAGTAACGTGTTCGTCTAATTTATTGAGATCGATGCCTTTGGCTTTGCATTCTGCTAAAATCAGCTGAGCGGCATTCGATACCATAAAATATTGCTGATAAATTCTAAGAAGGTGCCCAGCTTTGTCGCTGTCATCTGGATATAGAAATAGCGTGAGATTTCTCATGACATCGTTTTTATCGAACTCTATGCTGTTTTTAGAAACAATGCTTTCGTCGACAGTTTCAATGTCAAATAGATGAAGTTTGTTGACGCCGCTATTATATCCGATGACATCAATATCAAACATCTTAGATCGAACGGTGCATTTGCCAAACGGAACTTCAAAGCTTACATCAGTTGGGATGAGCCAATTAATTTTTTCGATCCATGGGTTTTTGATTTCTAGCTGCTTTTTATTCTTAAATACTTGCTGAAAAAGTCCATAGTGATAATTTAGCCCGACGCCATCGCCCTCTATGCCAAGTGTTGCCATGGAGTCTAAGAAACAAGCAGCGAGACGACCAAGCCCCCCATTGCCAAGAGACGGTTCGGGCTCAATTTCCTCAATAGCAAGGATTTCTTTGCCAGCTGCAGCTAGTGTGTCTTTAACATCGTCAAATACACCAAGATTTATCAGGTTGTTAGAAAGAAGTTTTCCGATTAAAAATTCAGCTGAAATATAATATAGCTTTTTGTTATTTTTAGAATGGTTTCTGGCTTTGTGTGCAGCAGCATCTTTGGTTGCTTTTAACAGAGCGTAATAAATTTCTGCATCAGAGGCATCTTTAATTTCTTTGTTGAGATGAGTTTTGAATATTTCTATAAAGTTCATGTAGTCTCCTTATACTTGATGAATTTTATCAAATTTTAAGTCGTACGTTTTAATGAGATTTTCAATTGCGCCAGTAGAGTTAGCAGATTCGCGCCAGCAAATACCACATCCTGCTCCAATTGCGCGAGGGAGAGGAATGAGGCGACCAGCAAACTTTGCGTCCTTAGCTTTTTGCTCAAATACAAGCGCTTCTGTTGTAGTATGAAAGCTAATTATAGTGTACATTGTCGTCCTCGCGTTATAGTATTATTGTACGCATTATTTCGAGTGCCGCATCCACTTCGGCTTTTGTGTTGGTATATGAAAAACTAAATCTAATTAGACCACTATTTATTGTACCTAAAGCTTTGTGAACCAATGGTGCGCATATTCCGCCGGCTCTGGTAATGATGTCAAAATCAGTAGAAAGTTTTAAACTCAGTTCTACAGCATCAATATCYTCAATATTAAAAGATACTATGGGTATAGAATAGTTGTCTTGGTTTGTGTATATTTTAGCACCAGGAAATTTTTTGAGTTCTGCTTCAAAATACTTAGCAAGGCTGCTTGCTTTTGTGTATAATGTATCGAGTCCTATATCGTTGATAAAATCGATTGCAGCAGCCAAYCCAGCAATAGCGTGACCGTTTTGAGTTCCCGCTTCTAAATGGTCTGGATAGGTTTCGCCCATATCTTCGTCAAAAGTGTTAGATCCGGTTCCTCCAAATAAAATAGGCTCAACGTGCATCTTATTGCTTAGGCATAGCACGCCCAAACCCTGAGGTGCCAACAAACTTTTGTGAGTAGACAGACAGAGCGCATCAATATGCATTTCGGCCATATCGATAGGTATGAGTCCYGCAGTTTGCGCGGCATCTACTACAAAAAGTATATCGTGCTCGGCACACAATTTGCCAACTGCGGTAATATCTTGAATGGTAGCAAGAATATTTGAGGCATGAGTAATGGCAATCATGTGAGTGTTGGGTTTAATATGGTCGGCGATKGTTTCAATAGATATTTTATGATTTGCGTCTGCTTTTATGATATCAACATCGACGCCAAATTTTTGCGCATGATATAGAGGACGCAAAAGGCTGTTGTGTTCAAGATTTGTGGTAATTACGTGGTCTCCATAAGCAAGAGTGCCAAGAATTGCCAAATTTAGGCTAGATGTCGCACCACTGGTGAAAATTACTCTATTTAGATCGGGTGCATTAAACATTTTGGCAACAGCGGTCCTGGTAGAAAAAATATTTAAAGAAGCTGCAAGAGAACTTTTATTGACTCCGCGATTTGCGTTGGTAGTAGTTTTTAGAGCAACAGAAACGGCATCTGCGACACAGTTTGGCTTTAGTGTTGTTGAGGCATTATCAAAATAAATCATGGCTCCCTCCTAAATTTTAATAATCTTTGTAGCGTGCATTTTGGTTTCGACTATTTCGTACATATTAGTTACAGAACCAACTTTTGGAGTTAGTGTATAATGATTTAAACAAGTACCGCAACATAGGATTTCTGTGCCTAAGGYTTCTAGTTTTTGAAAATCTGCGATGGTTTCTTCGACTGCAGCAGCTAAAAATACGCCACGGTTATAGAGAATTATTTTGCTAGGAATAGGTTTGGTCTCGGTAAGGGCAAAGACAAAYCCCTTAATGAGAATTTTGCCGAGGTCCGCATCTCCGGTGCCCATAGTATCAGAATCTATAACAACAACAATATTTTCTGCATGAATGGTTTCTTCTACCAGATTATTTTGAACATTTTTGCCTATTATTATGCTAACAACGTAATCAAAATCAGATTTTTTTTCATAGGAAAAGTCAAGCCCCATCTTAGTTGAAAGCTTTTTAAGATTTTGGCAAGCGATTTCATTATCCACAAGAATTGATAGAGATAGATCCGCATCTGCTGTTAAGCTATCGATATATGCTTTGGTTTCGATAACCGGAAGCGGACACGATTTATTGCGCGCATCAATGGTGTGTTTGATCATAAATAAACCTCCTAAAAAAATTTTAATAACATTTATGATTTTAACATAAACGGCAAAAAAAAAATAGATTTGTAAAGCGACAAAAAATTCTGTATAATATATTTAAAAACTACAAATTAATAGAAAGGACACCATCATGTTTTTGAGTAATGGAATAGGAATAGATTTAGGAACTACTAGCGTGTTGATTTACGAAGAAAAAAGAGGAGTGATTTTGGATGAACCCTCAGTTGTTGCAGTTGATAGATATTCGAGGAAGATACTAGCAGTAGGAAATAAAGCAAAAAAAATGGTGGGTAAAGCACCAGGCAATATAAAAATTATTAGACCTCTACGACAAGGAGCCATTTCTGATTATGAGATGACAGAGATGATGTTGAAATATTTTATATATAAAGCAATTGGAAAAAGGCTTATTAAACCCAAAGTTGTAATATGTGTACCGAGTGGAGTAACCAATGTGGAGAAGCGTGCAGTAGAAAGTGCGGCACGTCACGCGGGCGCAAGAAAAGTTAAAATACTGGCTGAGCCAGTTGCTGCAGCTATAGGCGCAAACTTAGATATAAACCATGCATTTGGTAATATGATAGTAGATATAGGAGGAGGAACAAGTGACATTGCCGTGGTTTCGCTAGGAGGAGAGGTGGTTCATAATTCTCTGAGGCTGGCAGGAGAAGATTTTGACCAGGCGATAATGTTTTATATACGCAAGAAGCATAATTTAATAATAGGAGAAACGACAGCAGAGAGGGTAAAGATCGCGATTGGCGGAGCAATTAGCCGACCAGAATCTGGATTTATAACTGTAAAAGGCAAAAGCTTTGTGAGTGGACTGCCAAAAAGTATAGTTATAACATCTGAAGAGCTTGTAGAAGGATTAAAAACAATTGTGAACACTACAATAGAAGCGATATACAGAGTTGTAGAAATTACACCACCAGAATTAATYTCCGATATTATGAAGCAAGGAATAATTTTAACGGGTGGAGGAAGTTTATTATATGGATTGGATAAAGTGATTACGAAGCGCTTGGGAATTGCAGCGAAGGTCGCGGATCATCCAAAAACCTGTGTAGTAAAAGGAACTGGAATTTACGCAACTTATGTGTTTTAGACAATAGAAAGGAGGAGCGCAATGGTTAGAGGATTATATACRGCTGCAACAGGAATGCAAGTTCAAACGAGACGAATGGACGTTATTTCAAACGACTTGGCAAATTCCAATACAACAGCGTATCGAAAAGATTATGCCGTRGTKGAGGCATTTGATGAAGTTTTAATGAAAAGGCTGGATGGAATAAACGAGCCGCCGTGGCGATACAAAGATCTGGGAACAGTAATGAATGGCGCCAAGGTTGCGGATATATATACTGATTTTAGACCTGGAAACTTGATACTGACGGGYATATCAAATAATCTTGCTATTAATGGGCTGGGATTTTTTAGAGTAGAAACACCAAACGGAGAGCGCCTGACCAGAGATGGTTCGTTTACCGTAAACGGAGACGGAGTGTTGGTAACAGCAGARGGTTATCCGGTTTTGGGAGAAAATGGGCAAATAGCTTTGGGAAGAACTTTTTTGAACGAAGGTCGAGAAATGCAAGTTTTACCAGATGGGCAAGTGGTTCTAAATACAGTGACAATAAATACGATAGATATAGTGAATGTAGACGACCCTCAATTGTTGGTAAAGGAAGCCGACAATTTGTTTGATGCAACAGGGCTGCAGTTGAACCCAATAAATTCATTGATAGAGCAAGGGTATCTGGAGAGTTCAAATGTAAATCCTGTAAATGCAATGGTAGATATGATTTCTGTTTCTAGAGCTTATGAAGCCAACCAGCGAATGGTTCAAATTCATGATGAGTTGGTTGGAAGAGCCGTAAACGATGTGGGAAAAGGATAATAGGCCTTTTGAAGGGGAGATAATATTATGATGAGATCATTATGGACTGCGGCAACGGGGATGACATCGCAGCAAACTCACGTAGACACAATATCAAACAATATAGCAAACGTAAATACAGTAGGGTTTAAGCAAGAGTCGGTAAATTTTAAGACATTGCTMTATCAAAACATGTTGCCAACACAACAAGAGGAAACAACAAATCCTATGCTATTGCAAATGGGGCATGGTGTGAGAGTGGGATCAATAAGCAAAAATTTTGGTACAGGAAACTTAATTCAAACCAACGCGCCAACAGACTTAGCGATAGACGGAACAGGTTTTTTTGCAGTGCAAGCAGATAATCAAGTTTCGTATACGAGAGACGGAAGTTTTAAAGTAACAACAACATCTGATGGAGTTATAGCATTGGTAACATCGGATGGGCACTACGTGTTGAGTACAGATTCGGAGCCGATCACATTTGATGAAAACGTATTATCATCGCAAATAACAATAAACAGCTATGGCGGAGTGGGGTATAAAGATTCGGAAACAGGAGAAGATATAAATATTGCAGATATAATGGTAGTTCAATTTGCAAACGCAGCAGGACTAGAAGCAACAGGAGACAACTTGTTTGTAGAAACAGCAGGATCGGGTGTGCCGCTCATGGAATCTGAAGARCCAACATTAACAAAAAGTTTATTGAGAGCGGGGTATCTAGAAGGATCGAATGTGAATATAGCAACAGAAATGGTTAACTTGATAGTAGCGCAAAGAGCATATGAGCTAAACTCGAAAGCTATTTCAACTGCGGATACAATGCTAGGCCAGGCTGTCCAACTTAAGAAATCATAGGCATAAAGGAGAGTAAAGTATGGCAGCAATAGGAAATTTGGCACAATATGGAAATACTTTAAGTCAGATGGCAACAATGCTACCCGAGATAAATGCACCAAAGAACTTTGAGGCAAAGCTAAAGGCCGCAATTAACTCGAGTGAAAAAGCAGAGCTAAAAGAAGCTTGTGAAGAAATGGAATCTTATATTCTGGGGATGGTTTATAAACAAATGAGACAGTCGCTGGATGTAAATAGTGAGACAGCATTTCTGCCAAAGGGCGATTATGAAACAATGTTTGAGGATTTTATGGTAGATAACCAGGTACAAAATATGGTGGATTCGGGAGGAGTTGGTTTATCAGGATTTTTGTATAAGCAAATGAGTGAGCCGCAGCTGCCGATGCAATATCAAAATTTTAATAATCCTCAGGTTCAGCAAGAGCCAAAATTAAATCGAACAGTTTAGAAGAAGAGTTTCCTTGTGTATATAGCGAGGAAACTTTTTATATATTTGTTAGAAATTGGACGATTGACGGTAAATTTTGTCTATGATAAAATTGACAAGATAGGCGTAGTCTATAGCAAAGGAGGAAGAATATGAGGGCATTGATAGAAGTGAAAAATTTAAGAAAAGTGTATCGAATGGGGAGTGAAAAAATCATTGCATTGGATAATGTAAACTTAAGCATAGAAAAAGGAGAAATCTGCTGTTTATTTGGAACATCCGGATCGGGAAAATCGACATTACTGAATATGCTAGCAGGGCTGGAGAAGCCGACGAAAGGAGAAATTTGGATCAAGAACCGAAATATAGCAAAGTTGGATGAGATGCAGTTGGCGATATTTCGGCAAAAGTACATAGGGTTTGTATTTCAGTCATATAATTTGTTGCCGTCATTAACCGCGTTAGAAAACGTAGCGTTGCCGTTAATATTTCAGGGTGTATCGAAATCGGTGCGCGAAAAAAAGGCGAGAGAAATGCTAAAGCAAGTGGGGCTGGGAAAGAGGTTGTCACATAAGCCAAAGGAGATGAGCGGAGGGCAGCAGCAGCGAGTGAGTATCGCAAGAGCCTTTGTAAATAAGCCGTCAATTTTAT